>JBGPAN010000011.1:0-22498 GCA_041480785.1 Bacteroidota bacterium
CATGATCCCCCCAAATGTCCTTTTTGACCGACACCCATCATTTTGATGATGTTGAGTCTGAGAGCGCGGGTTTTCTTTTCGAGTTCGGCAATTGTCATGTTCATCTGTTAACCTCCACTCATATCTTCTTATTGATCTGAATACATTATTCTCATCTATTATTTCTCCAAACACTAATCTATAACGTATGTCTTTACGACAAATCAATTACTATTACTTCTTTTCACATGCATTACGGCGATTATGTAATCACTTCCGACGGGAAGACGAAGAAAGTTGCTCTCAGCAAAAAAGACAAATCGATAGGGGTAATTTATGATTAAGGGAATTTTAAGTAAATCTTCTGAATCTCCGGCTGGAATCACGCAAGAACTGTTTTAGAAAAAGGGGTTTTCAACTTTTTTAAACCCGGGTAAATACTTTTGTACACAGCAAATAGCTGCTGATATCTTCTGTAGTTCTGCATTTCCGGCATAATGATCTTCTTAATCCCGGTCATTTCATGCGCGGCTTCTTTGAATGTCCGGTACCAGCCTATGCCCACTGCAGCGGCAATTGCTGCTCCCAGGCCCGATGCTTCGGTGTTTTCTGAGAGACAAATGTTTCGTCCGGTGACATCGGCCAGAATGTGACACCATAGTTCATTCGTGGCACCCCCGCCGATCGCGACAAAATCACGCACCTTTGTGCCAATGCTTTTTTCAGCGGCGTTTATCGCGAGCAATTGTTCGAATGCAATACCCTCCAGGATCGACCGATAGAGATGCCCGCGATGATGGAATGATGACAAGCCTACAAAGGCTCCTCTTGCATTCATGTCCCAATATGGATTCATGACGCCGCATAAATAGGGTAGGTGTGACAGTCCGTCACTTCCGGCGGAAATCTGCTTCGCTTCGTGTTCGAGCACTTTGTGAATGCTACGTTGCTTTGACGGATCGATCTTCAAGACGTTGCGTATGAACCAGTCGATAGCAAACGTACCGGCTCTTAAACTGCACTCGTAATAATAGCCGCTTTCAGAACAACTGCTCATTGTACGAAAGCCTTCACTTGTTCGGTACCGTTCTCCGTAAACACCGGCCACCACAGCGGTACCCAGATTAAGATATGCGCGCTCTGGGGTGAGCGCATTGCTGCCCAACCCGGCAGCTTGTCCATCTCCGCCACCTGCAACCACTGCAGTCTCCATGCTCAGGCCAGTCAACGTCGACGCCTCTTCGGAGATCCTTCCTAGAATCGTACCAGGACGATACGGTTTTGAGAACTGCTTTTCCTCTAACTCGAGCGCTTCCAAGATGATTCGCGACCATTTCTTGTTCTTTAAATCAAAGAGGCCGAGTGGATCCGCACTTGCCCAACTCGTTTTGAATACGTTTGTCAATTTCCATACAATGTAGGTGTGCACATCGCAAATCATGTCGATATTCTTAAAGAGCTCCGGCTCATGTTTTTTCATCCATGCTAAACGATAGACAACAGGGGCATAGTCTGCAGGTTTGCCGGTTATCCGATGTATCCTCCTTTGTCCGATTGTCTTTGAAAATGATTCGACTTCATCTTTGCACCGTTCGTCCAGCCAAATGATGGCCGGCCTGAGACATTTTCCATCCTTGTTTAGCGGAACAAATGTTTCTCTTTGATTGGAAATTGCAAGAGCTGAGATTCTTCCCGCGCCAATTTGGCGGGTTATGCTTCTTAACGCTTTTTGTACTGAACTCCACCAGTCGTTCGGGTCCTGCTCATAATAATGTGGTTGTGGCGAAGACAGCGGGATTGCTTCGCGGGCACGCGCTGCGACATTTCCTTTTCTATCAAACGCTATCGCCTTTGCGGACGTGGTACTGCAATCCAGGCCGATGACAAGATCTCTTCTTTGACCCGTTTTCATTGTTGTAGGCGCCGTTGGTGGATCCCGCCAGACTCAGCGATGACTGTGAAATCGAAAATACTCATGGTTTGATGTATTTTGCAGCAAACTGAAAGAATGTGGGCCACTCCGGTGCATCTGTGTGGCCTCCACTGTGATATCGGTAAGCGATATCACCCGAGATGTACGCAACGTCGACCTGGGGTTTGGCATCAGGCATAATCAATCCCGACCTTCCGAGCAATTGGTAGACCGGGGTTGCGCTTACACATGTCAGGAATATGCCGTAAGGATCCGTCCACGATTCTTGTGTCCCTCCATTAAGCAACACAGGACGCGGAGCACAGAGCGAAAGCAGCGAGTGTGCATCAACCGGACAAAGTTCTATCTTGCGAGGCAAGTAGCTGCCTGCATTCAATGGTCCCATCCATTTGAGAAAATTTCCGGCGACCCAGTGATATTCCCGATCCCAACTGGAGTTTTCGAGGTCTTGTCCCCAGTGCCTCCGGTTCATTTTTGTTCCAAGGCTCCCTCCGCAGCTGGGGAATGCAATTGCCAGTCGTGGTTCGTAGGCCATGGCAACAAGAGCAGCCTTTCCGTAGCGCGAGTGACCGGTGACACCGATCTTGCTGACATCCACATTGGGATCCATCGAAAAATAGTCAATAAGCTTGCTGACCCCCCAGGACCACGCCGCCAGGGCACCCCAATCGGTTGGTTTTCTCCAGTTTCCTTTGTTACACAAACCGATGAGATAACTGGTGAGGCCGGCGCCGTTATCAGGCTGAAGAGATGCAGCGTCGAATATGCACACCCCCCATCCATTTGGAAAGCAATATCCCCCATAGGTGTCGATCGGCGTCCAAAAACCACCGCCGATAACGACCATCACTGGCACCGGTCCCACTGGATTCGCGGGAATTCGCAGTGTTGCAGAAATTTTTGGGACATTTCTGACAGAAGGATACCGAGAGATATCGATAGATCCCATGATGGCATACTGGCTGTAAGCAGAGGATCCGCTTCCACCAGTTGATGTGGTCACCGACCAGGTGATTTTCGGAAGGATGCTGTCTGGAGGAATAATTCCCCAGATTTGTACTTGAACATCTTTGAGAATTTCCGGGCGCCGTTGATTCCACCACTGCGCGGGTGTTGTGATCGACGAGCCATTGTTCATTTTGAGCAGGTCTATCTTGGAGTACGAACCGACTCTCCATGACTGTGGTCCCGGGAAAAGACCTGCAGATGTATCATCGTAGTTGTTCCAGAGACCGTGACCCGATCTCGTAATCGTATGGCCGGCCGAATCCGTCCAGTTGTTCTCCGGACCCGATGCACTGGATGGCCAAGTATTCGGCGGCGCGTTGAGGTCTCGAAGTTTTCCCGGGAGAGGAGGGAAAGACAGACCAAGCTGCCACATCATTTGATCCCGGTCCAGGGTGTTCGTTGCGTTGCTCGGCGGAAAACTCGGATATTGGGCCTTCAGTGTGGTGGTCGACAGCACGAGGGCCATTGTGAGTGCAGGAATTGCACAACTGAAATTCCGAATGGCAGTCTTCATAGTTCTATTTTTGATAGATCATCTTCTTGGTATCTGAGAATCGGCCTGCATGCAGTTGGTAAACATATACTCCGCTTGCCAGACCGTTGGCTTTCCAACGAAATTCGTGAATACCCGCTGGGACTTCCCCCTCCATGAGCGTTTCGACTTCCTGGCCGGTGACGTCGTAAAGTCGCAGGCTTACACTTTCAGTGCGAGGTAGATAGAATGTGATGACCGTCGAAGGGTTGAAGGGGTTGGGATAATTTTGAAACAACTGAAAATCACTGGGAAGCGTTGACTCGCGCTCGGGTCGCACGGAGGTCACCAGACCAGCGCCGTCACCAACGATCTCGATCTCGCTCATCTGATTTGTTCCGATCCCCTTTTGATGAAGCAAATCAAGATAGTTGTCACACTGCCGAATGCCGTCCGGCAGAGGAAGCTTCTTCGCCTCAGGGTTGAGGCCCATCAGGTAGGCAGCCACGCTATCCGTTGCAACCGGATCCTTCCCTGCCAGGAGAACGTGAGATTCCGCCGTTCGGAACGTGGCATTCCATACTCCTTCCCCTCCCTTGGCGTTCTTGATTCCGTCGATGACTGCAAGATTCACGGGTCGCGCAGAGTTCAAATCACAAATCGAATGAGGCAAATGAAAAGAAATATCTCCCCCCTCGAAATGAAGTTTAGCGCGTCTATTATCGTTCGGCATGACATAAGGCTGCATTGGCACGGCGCCGACCTGGTTCTTCAGCGAACAAGTCAATCCTGCATCATAATGGTGCTTCATCTTGGGAATTGACACATAGACATTCACGTCAGCCAGAATCTGGTTCATCGTGAAAGAGCTATAATAGAATTTACCGTTCCCGACTTGTTTGGCGATGAAACCCGGATAAGGATCTTTTGCGTTCAGGTTGACCATTTGGGCGCCCAGGCTTTTTTGCACATCCAGGTAACCAAAATTGTTGTATGACGCGGCATCCCAAAGTGATTCGACGATGTAGATGTCATTGGCGCGGACGCCACTGTCGATGAGGAGCTCGCCTACCGCACGCAGAACCTCGGGATGCGTCCACATGCTTTCTGTAATCGACACGCCATGCAATACGGAACTCGTAGCTGAACCGGATCCCCCGGTAAGATTTATCTTGATCGCTACTGTATCGCCAGCCCTCACCAAATCCCCGATACCACCAATTGCCTGTAGCAGATCCTGCACTTTTTGTTTGACAAAGGAACGGCTGTAGTTGTCTCCTCGAGTTATCGCAACTCGTGCCAGTCCGAGGGAACCGGCTTGATGTCCATAAGTCAAAATGTTCGCTGACTTCACATACGGAGCAACGAGCATGCCGACGGTGGTTGCCCCGATTGTGCGGAGAAATTGTCGTCTGGAAGACTTCATTCGTCAGTCCTAAAAGGTGATGCGGGCAAACCTTCTGCATTATACAGGTTTGCCCCGTCAGGGTTATCTGCCCATGCATATCGCACGGCGACAGGATTGGAAACCTTTTCACTCCAAACTACGACTCTATCGTTCTCAATCTTCGCTTTTGCCCATACAAACTTCTTATCAAGCCCTGCTATGGCAAAGCATTTCAGTTCATTCCCTCGTGTAACCAACCCACTTCCAGTATTTGTGAACGTGAGGATAATCTTGTCTCCCTCAATTTTCATGGACTGATAGATCGGCCCGGAATAGACAACATTGTCATCCGTATAAGCCACCTTTCGAGCAGCGAGCGCCAGCCGTTTGCCCACATCTTTTTTGTTCAAGGGGTGGACATCGTTCCATTCTCCAATATCAATTGTGACGGCCATCCCGGTGTGAGGTAACGACAGTGTTCTGAGTTGAGCTTCTCGCAGCAACGCCCAATTACTCTGAGTGGGTTGATCTTCTGCTTCCATGAAATTGGGAAGCTGAACGAATAAGAATGGAAAATCCCCCTGACCCCACTTCTTTCTCCAATCTCGTATCAGGGCAGGAAACAACTCAAGGTATTCAAGTGGCCTTTCGGCATTCGATTCTCCCTGATACCAGACCACACCTTTGATGGAGTATCGTAAGAGAGGGGATATCATTGCATTGTAGAGGCCAACCGGTTTCCATCGTATGAACGTTTGGCTTGTCAATGGCTCCATTTGAGCTCCAAGTCGATATTGCCAGTTGCCTTTCAGATCGATCGTTTGTCCTGCGCAGACCAATTCATACGGTTTGTCCAAGACAAATCCTCCCTTACCGATGTTGCTGATCACACGCACAACGACGCTGTTCCGACCTTCTTTAAGCACATTCGAAGGGATGTCGTATCTTCTTGGCGGATACTGGTAGCTCGTTGTACCGACAAAAATGCCATTGACAAAGACAGAATCGGCGTCTACTATTCTTCCAAGAATCAGTCTGGCTTGTCCTCCTACTATTGATGTCGGAATATTGATCTCTTTCCTAAACCACACGACTCCATTGACAGCTCCTAGCTCCGTGCTCGCCCAGTAGCCAGGAACTTTCATGATAGTCCAGCCAGCTGTGTCTACGTTTGGGTCAGACCAGGGTTTTAGAGGGTTTCTGTAACCTTCATCTCTCCGCCTCAATTGCCCATACCACGCTTCAATTCTGACTTTGTCCTGATGCTCTATTTTATTGATGACTGCGCGGTTTTTAAATCTTTGTGCTTCCTTCTCATGGATAGGGAATTCCTTTATTGCATCCTCGCTCAACCATGATTCAGCAGGCGAGCCACCTAAGCTTGCATTGATCAATCCGATGGGAACACGATATTTCTCATAGAGTTCTGCACCAAAAAAATACGCGACCGCCGAGAAACTCAGCACGTTGTTCGAATCTGCCGTTTGCCACTTGCCAGAATCGAAATCACCCTCGGGTGTATTGAAATCATATTTTTGGGGAACGGCAAAATGTCGGATGAATGGGTTTTCAGATTTTGCGATTTCAGCTTCATAAACCCAACTCACTCGCTTCATCGGCAATTCCATGTTCGATTGCCCGGAGCACACCCAAACATCACCAATCATGATGTTTTTGATGGTGAGTGTATTGCTGGCGTTCACCGTCATTGTGAACGGCCCGCCAGCTTTCAAATCCGAAAGAAGGACAGTCCATTCTCCCTTATCATTTGCTGTTGTCTGATAAACCGAATCACGAAAAGCGATCGAGATCTTCTCGTGATTCGCGGCCCATCCCCAGAGCTTGACGGGGACATCCCGTTGCAACACCATCCCATCGCTGATCAGCCGTGGAAGTCTTACTTGACTGATCATCGGCAGAGGAATGAGAAACAAGAGAATAAGAATCAGCAGGCCTGGCTTCGCATTTGATTTCATTTGGTTCCCAGGTTAACGGTGTCAATTTTAGGGACAAGAAGATGGAAGATAAACAACGTAAGCACGTATGCTGATCCAGCCATGACGAACAGGCTCGTGTAGCTTCCCGTGATCTGTAGAATATAGCCGGTCGCAGAAGCGAGTAGTATTCCGCCGACGGAACCAGCCATACCGCCGATCCCGACAACGGAGCCAACTGCTTTCTTCAGGAACATGTCAGAAACGGTAGTGAAGAGGTTCGTAGACCAGCCCTGGTGCGCTCCTGTAGCCAGGCCCAGCAAAAACACTGCCCACCATAGCGATACATTGGGCACGAACACGATAGGCAGGATCAACAGTGCACAAATCAGCATGACGGTCTTCCTTCCCTTGTTGATCTCCCAGCCGGCGTTGATCAATGCTCCCGAGAGCCAGCCCCCGCCAATGCCGCCGATGCTCGTCATGGTATAGATAGTGATCAATGGCAGGCCGACGTGAGCCAACTCGAGACCATATCTCTCATTGAGGAATTTCGGCAACCAATAGATATAGAACCACCAGAATGGATCCGTCAGGAATTTGCCGACGATGAATGCCCAGGTTTGTCTATACTTCAGTACGCTCAGCCAGGGGATCTCTTCTGGAGCGATCTCATCTTGATCGCTGCGGATAAACTCTACCTCCGCCCTGGAAACCTTCTTGTGTCTCTCCGGTACCTCATAAAGCCACAGCCAGAACACCAGCCAGATGAACCCAAGAAGGCCCGTGAAGATAAACGCCGCTCGCCAACCCCAAGTCAACGCGATCCAAGGCACAACAAGAGGAACCACTAATGCGCCAATGTTCGCCCCGGAGTTGAACAATGATGTCGCAAGAGCTCTCTCCTTCTTTGGAAACCACTCGGCGATGGCTTTGATCGATGAGGGAAAATTCCCGGATTCGCCCAAACCAAGAGAGAACCTCGCAACGCCAAAACCAAAAACAGACTTCACCAGAGCGTGCCCCATCGCCGCGATGCTCCAGACAACGATGGAGACAGAGAATCCTATCTTCGTCCCCACCTTGTCAACAAGTCTGCCAGCGAAAAACATTGCTATTGCATAAGCGGTCATAAACGCTGCAACAATATTGCCGTAATCGATTTCGTCCCAGCCGATTTCCTTCTGAAGGACTGGGGCGAGAATCCCCAGCACCGACCGGTCAACATAGTTGATCGTCGTCGCAAAGAAGAGCAACGCGCAAATTGCCCATCGATAAGAACCTGAGCGAGCATTGCTCTTCGCCGGGAGATCTGAGTGTGCTTCTTCAACTCCTCGGACATTCTTTGTCATGGTGCTCCCTTGGTTACAGTCTACTTCATCAAGACCATTTTCTTCGCTGAAACAAAATTGCCGGCCCGGAGGCGATAGATATACACGCCGCTCGGGAACGATGAAGCATCCCAGTGAACTGTGTACAGTCCAGTCGGGCGCACCTCGTTCACGAGCGTGCCGATTTCTCTTCCGAGGACGTCAAACACTGTTAATGAAACAAACTCGAAACTTGAAACTTGAAACTCAATAGTCGTCGTTGGATTGAACGGGTTTGGGTAGTTCTGACTCAGGCGAAACTCGGTTGGAAGATCCCGTTTCTCCGAAACGCTGACAAGCGTGTTCACGCTGGCGTAGCTTACACCATCATAATAGGTGCGATCTATGTCTCCTCTGAGAGTGCCTGTGGTAGCGACCTGCACCGCCGAGTCATCAACGAAGACATCGAATGTGTTGCTTCCCGAGACCTGGACACGACCGAGGTACGCTTGATAGAGACCAATGTTGCCGCTGCCGGTCAGCACGAGCTTGGTGTCGTGATCACCATCCTCCACCTGCTTGCAAGCCATCTGCCGGAACAGTTGCATGGCCTCGGGAGAGAGCCCGGCCTTGATTCGCCAATCTGCAGATGTCGCCGGATTCCCCCAGAAGTTGACCCACACATCATAGGTACCAGATCGCTGAACCGTCAAATGCGTCTTCAGGGCGGGGGCGTTCTCGCCTCCAACTTCAGCGGATGTCAGTACTGAGCCTCCGTTGCCGATGCCCGTCCGCAGATGCCATTTGTTGTCTGCCACTCCCGCGGTGGTATCCGGTCCTGTGGTAGTGAGCGACGAGCCATCCGCGAGGGTGGTGTTTACAGGCGTAGCATCGACGTAGCTCTTCAGTACCGCAGGTTCCGATCGGCGATCCATGATGCCGACGACGGCTGCATCAAAGAGTTGGGCGGAAGAGTAGGTTCCGCGCAACCAGAGCAGGGCGGTATTGTTCTTATCCCAAGCTGGAACAATTGGACGAAAGTTGTCGCGGACAGAATTTCGTGTGATGGGTGTCCAGGCCCAGGTGGCGCCGTGATCAGCGGTAGCTCCTTTGAATATCTCGTGGACTCCTAAATTTGTATTGTCACGAGGGTCGTACGGTGTCGATATATAGATTGTGTTCGGGTCGTTCGGGCACAAGGCCCCCAAACCTGTATAGTCCTGTTCGCTGGCGTATAATTTCAAACCCGCCTTCCCGAGATACGTGTAGGTCCACTTTGAACTGTCGTATCGACAATAAAGAAAGTCGTGATTCGGATTAATGGCACTGGAAGAGCCGCCGACGTTATTATTTGCCCGCGCGGATACGAGCGTCGCGATCGTTCCATCGTCGTACCGTTGGACGTCAATGTTCCAGCACCGCCTCATCGTGTCTCCATGAACAATGGTGCTGTCGGCAAAGACACGTGTGAAATCGACAGGAGTGGGGATGTTCAGCGTGTCGAGGATGTTGTTGTCCACAAGCGTGCCGTCACTTTTGTAGGTTTTGCCGTTCTTGATATAGCCGTGATAGAGGCTTGTTGGATAGTCTCGGGGATGATAATCCGTACAGACGAAATCAATACGATCGACTCCGTTGCTCCAGTACTTCAGATATCCATTGACGTAGCCCACGTTCGCGTTCATGGTCAATTGACCGCCATACGACCATGTATCGCCCATATCCGTGGAGATCATGATGTTCGGGCTCCTGTTGTTGCCGCGGGAGAAGTTGTATGTGCGCCCTTCTGCTGAGAGGTAGAAGAGGTTGGAATAGGTCGTTTGAAAATTGACTCCCCCCGGCCGTTGTCTGCTCCAATCAAATACCTGTTGTGGTCCCCAGACGCCAGCGCTGTACTTGCGGTAGTACGAGCTGTAGTTGTTGTTATGCCCGGCATAGAATACCAGATATTTTCCATCCGGCCGAATCAAAAACGCTGGCGCGTTGTGATCGTCGCTGCCACTAAAGTTGCTGTTCCCTTTCGCGAGCAAGGACCTTTGTGACAGTCTTGTTTGAAAATCAAAGAAGACTACATCGACATCCCCATCGCGGCCCGTTCCACCCACACCCCGATTGTTTGCGATAGAACCGATGATCAACCTGCCAGTCACGGTGTCAACGACAGCGCGCTCGTCCTGATACCAGCACCAGGCACCATTGTCGTTGAATTGGATGAGATTTCCTTTTACCAGGTCGCGGGCTGTCTGGCCGAAAGAAGTCATCCCGGCGATTATCGCAACCACTACTGCAATGAGAATTCTTTTCAGAAACATCTTGGCAATCATGCACAATTCCTTCCGTTTGTCTGTGAGCTTCCTTTTCGGGGATCACTTTCCCAGTTGCAGAATTTCCAAGCCGGCGAGGAGCACGGCTCCGATCCCGTGGACATCGTTCAGCGGTGCGGGACGGCGATAATAGTAGACCAGATCGTCGCTGACGGATGTGCCAGTGCAAACGCCTTCAACACGGCCGTCAGCCTTGATCTTCGCCATCACGCCTTCCCATCCGCGCTGGGCAACGGAGGCATAGCGCGTCTCGATGTAGCCCTTGATGATGGAGCGGGCTATTGCATACGTGAACATCGCGCTGCAGGAAGTCTCGAGATACGAATCGGTCTTGTCGAGCAATTGATGCCACAGTCCCTCACCCCCCTGATAGCGAGCGACCCCGAGGATGTGTTGCTGTAAAATGTCCAGAAGTTGGGCGCGTTTCGGATGATTCTTCGGGAGGCGATCCAGCAGATCGAGCTGTGCCAGCAATGCCCACCCATTGGCACGCCCCCAGAAGGCAACCCCCGGCCGTTGCACATCGGAATACCAGCAGTGCTGCATGAGGCCTTTACTGGCATCAAACACGCGCTTCTGGAAATTGACCACCTGCATGGCGGCATCATCAAAGTACTTGTTTTCTCCGGTCAGTTCGCCCATTCGGGACAGGAATGATATGCTCATGTAAAGGTCATCGGACCAGAGTGTCCATTTGTGGGGGAATGAGCGGGCAAGCGTTCCATCTTCCAGTCGAGACTGTCTTGTGAGAATGTGCGCTGCGGCCTGATCGATGTACGACCGATACCGATCTTGCCGATCGCGGAGGTACACTTCAATAACACTGGCACCCATCGCGCCGCAGTCGTCGAGCTCTTCCATGATGAATCGCTGGCCGAATGGATAATTCCACTTCCCTTCACCTTTGTACCGCTCTTCAAAATATCTGAAGTTATCAAAGCTGAACGCCATGTTCTTGAGGGGGAAATCGCTATACGAGGTTTCGTGTAGTACTTCTCCTGCTCGGATCAATGCGATGTTGAGCACACCGTTCCAGTAGCGCCAATCGGTGTAAGGACTTTCCAGTTGTATCTTCGCATCCAAAGGCGCTTCGTTTGTAGACTTGAACTTCAGTCCACTTTGCCGATCTACAAACCGAAAAGTGGCATCTCGAAGTACGGCATTGGCTACAGCTCGTACCTTGCTGATGGTCTCAGAAGTATCCTGAAACGTAATCGCTGCGCAGCGCGAAAGGGGAGCAAGCACAAGAAGAAAAATGCAGAAGCTATGTGTGATTGTTTTCAATGATTTGTGAACCGGATTATTCGAATCTCAAAAATACGTGTCGGTCATTCTATTACGAGATCTTCTTTGCGTTTCTCCGCGTTCTCTGCGGTTAGATTCAAACCGCAAAGGCCGCAGAGGGGCACGAAGAGGTTTTTGAGATAAGTTCTACTCAAATCTGAACCAATCAATCGATAAAAGCAGAACTATTTGAAGGCGCAGAATCGTTTGCATTGTCACAGCAAGGGCCTTAATCCTTCGTATCGAACGACCCAATTCCCGTCTTTCGGGAAGCCTGGTGCATGAGCATCCGAGGCGCCGTCCCATCCAGCAGCCATCATCGCAACTGCAGTCAGAAGTGCACCATTTCCGGGCAAATAGATTGGCAGCCTCTCATCCTGAAAGTTGTGGCCATTGTTCAGGTATGTATTCTTTTGAACGTTCATCAACAATGCCTCGATGGCCAGATCTGGTCTACCAACTCGTGCGGCGGTCATCGCAATCAAAGGATAGTCCCAGCCCCATGTTCGTTCCCAGTTCCATGAACTCATGACCTTCTCGAGCGTTTCGCGCATCATGCCGACATCAATCGAATCGTTGGGCAACATACCGAATGCGCCCAAGACTGTAGGATGATCACTTCGATTAAAACTGTTTTCAAATGTGTTCAAAGCTGTTTCAGCATTCTGGTAGACACCATCCTTTGCCGGCAACTTTGAGAGGTGTCGGATAACATGATCCCATTTGTCAATGTGGGGAAGCCCTAATCGTTCGCGCCATTGCTGGGCCAGTTTCAATCCATACGACCAATAGGATAGTTCGAACGCCGGATTCATTGTTGAATCCGGTTTATATATTTCCTGCGCCGGGATCAGAGGAGGGCCAAGGACATATCTGCCGTTTCGATCATCCCATTGTGCATAGGATGCCATGAAATCGGCAGTCGCAAATATCATATCTTTGTATTTCTCCAGCGTGGATTGGTCCTTTCGGTACCGGTACAGCAGCTCCGCGTAATAGACAGGGTGTGGCTGTTGCCATACCAGGAAGACACCGACAGTTGAAGGACTTTCCCGACCGTCACGCCCAACCATCTTTGGCCACCTCGCGCCATCATATCCTTGTTGCTTCGCCGTTTGTGCAGCCATTGGCAAGGCGGCTTTGTACCACGGCAAACTTCTCTCCAGAAGTTCAGGATGTCCCCAAAGCACAAATTGCACGGCGTGCCACCAATGCATTTCGAGGTGGAATTTCCCAGACCAGCTGTTAAACGTCAATCCGGTTTCCTGTGGAGGCGTTGATCCGGCACACTGAATCGCAGTCAGATATCTTGAAAGGACAATACGTCTTTCGAGCTCAAATGCACGGGGGTCTCTACTCTCCGAGAGATCCACAGCTCCACCGGTTTCCCAGAAATTCTGCCAGTGCAGTCTGCATGCATTCAAAGTTTCTGCAGCGTCTGGAAGCCCCCGCGTGTTCCGTTCTTCGGAGAAGTTACATGTAAAGTCAAAATGGTCGTCCTCAGAAATGGCGAGCAGAAACGAGTGTCGTCCAATCTGTTTGAGCTGCGCTGCACCATGCCACTGGATGTTCACATAGTATCTGACTGAGTCCAGCTTTCTTTCGATGGTTGCAGATTGACCATTTCGAACAATGATGTCGGAGGAGTGTTTGAGTGGACTGTTCCAGTCAGCGGAGGTTTTTCCCCATGATGTTGAACCATAAGGAAAATCAAAACGGATGCCAACCTTGCGTTTTTGCAGAAGTGTGGATTTGATCCGAACACCCATTTGATCGATTGCCGGATGGCAAGCGGTCTCCACATTTACACTATCGTTTTCGATCCTGAAGGAGCTCTTGAGAATCCCCTCCCAAATATCAGCAGACTGATGGATATCAGTAACGTCGGAAAGCCGAATCTCTGACCCGTCGGATTTGGTGATCCTGAAGCCAATGGTCCCCAGGTGAAGCCTGTGGGGGTTGGATCGCAGCCATTGGCCGGCTTCCGAGTGCTGCTTGCTAGCATATGGCACCTGCTTGCCATGGGAATTATGATATTCAAAGGTCTGGTCCAGCGAATAGGCGTTCGGGTTTGGATTTGTGTGCCAACCCCACTGAGATTGCGTTCCCAGTGGAATGCCGTTTTCGTAAAGGCCTGAAAATGTTTGCAGTCCAGTAACATCAGTCGTAAAGGCAAATTCCCCGTTGCCAACAGTAAACGGCGAGAGCGTGTCTGCTTTTGTCAAAGTAGGGATATGACGGGCCACAAGCGCCTTACGGTCAATGAGGCTACTACCGTTCATGGCAGCATGATTGTTGCCGAAGAAAAGCGGACTGCAAAGATTGAGTGACAGGAAGAACGCAAACTGTATCGGGAAGGAGGACATTCGTCAATTCACTTTTTTCACAAACTCTTCGCCGCCGAAACGTGCCACCTGAAATCCTACAACCTTGCCGGCGCTATCCTTTTTGAAATGAATGAACATGAACTGCCCTTTAACATAGAAATCTCTCTCCGTTTCTGCGTGGAGTGTGCGCTTTACGTTGTCAGGTGTGAGCGCAACGAGGCGACCATCTTCTCTCGAGATCGTCATTCTTGCACCGGAGTTTTGTTGATACATACCAACGTATTGCTCCAACATACTGGGATCGACGGTCAGAGACGGCCGTGCAAATACAGCTTGCAGTCCTCTGGTATATCCCTCCGCTTTGCTTCCGGAATGTCCCATCCCTTCCAGTATTCGGGTACTGAGATCCAGCCCTTCGTAGTTTCTAGCTTTCAGACGATCTGCAAAATTCTGAAAACCCGATATTCCCTCAAGCCCACCGATTGCCATGAAAAGTCTGACCGGAAGCGGATGTTTGTTATCCGCCTGGTTCTTTTCATAGGTATATGTTATTCCATTGTCCCATCCCAGGGATGGACTGGTAAGCACATAGCGTTGGAATAACGCGGTCTCATGAAACATGGCGTACAAAGTGAAGAGTCCACCGTACGAACTCCCGATGAGCGTCCTGTCATTTTTTACAGCACGGTATTTCGACTCGACAAACGGGATCAGTTCATTTTTTATGAACGCAAGAAATTTCGGGGCACCGCCCGATTGAGGGGACCATCCAACGTTCGTCGGAGTAAGATCTCTTGCTCTAAGCATATCATAGTTTGGATTTGTTCCTCCCCACGTGATGCCGACAACGATGACCGCCGGAACAAAGCCATCATAGTATTGCTGACCGCAAATGGCGGTGATCAGAGAGAAATCCCATTGCCCATCGAGAACGTAGAGCACGGGAAATGTCTTGCTCGTGTCGGAGTAGTTTCCCGGCAGCTGCACGTAGATGTCATACTCCTGCCCCACGATCAAAGAATTTATCTTCAGCAGTTGCGAATCAGGAATCTCGACTTTGGCATGCACTGCGGCAGGGGCACGATCATTTCCCTGAGAATGAGCGGTTCCCAACCGAAGGACAAGAAGGAGAAGAAGGAGAACAACGATAACCATTTTCTTCATCGCAGCACCTCTTCTCAGTCTTCTAGGTTTTTGAATTTCTGACGGCCTGGATGAACGCCGCTATGTTCTCTGACGTCACGCCTGGCGGCATGCCTCCCCCGCAGGACATGATGACTCTGGACTTGTCATGGAGAGAATCGATGAGTTTAGTCGTCACCCGGTTTACATCTTCCGTGGTGCCAGACGCGAGCACATCCCTGGGAGGAATATTTCCGAGCAACGCAACCTTGTTTCCAGTCAGTGTCTTTAGCTCATTCAACGTGATATCAAACCCCATGTTGAAGAGGTTCACGCCCATTTCAGGCAAGAACGGCGCTGACACTCTGCACTGTGCATCGTTATGAAGGAATCTGACGCTCACATCTGTTCCGAAGAGATCCTTGAAATACGGCAGCCCGAATGTTTGGAATTCAACTTCTCCAACGAATCCGATGATATCATCAAGCAGGAAAATGCCGTCGATGCTGGGGAAGGTTTCTCTCTGCAATGCCAGCCATTCTTTGAGAAAGGTTGTGATCTTCTTGATCAACTTTTCCGCTTTTTCGGGATCCATCATCAGAAGAGTCAGGAACTCCGACGTTCCCATGAGGTAGCTGGCGATATTCAGCGGACCGCGCGCTACAGCAAACCGTATCTTGTGGCCTGCATTTTCAATGTGCGGTTGCGCGATCTTCAGCCGATTCAACATGAACGGTAACAGTCCGTCTGTCCTGGGATTGGGGGCGGGTAATGTATCGATATCACTGGCAGTCCGGATAACTTTGTGCGCGTGCGGAAAATCATTTTGAGGAAATGCACAGCGAGCGCCGAACGCGGACGGTTCGGTACACATTCCAAATTCTGACCAGAAGCCCGGTAAAAACATCGCTTCCGGAAAATCGTTGATCGCCTTCAGGTTTGCATTCAGCCACAGTTGATCGTTTGAAAAATAGTCGAGTATTCTCGCTCCGTACCAATTCGGTAACCAGGGGCAGTCGACGATGAAACCGACAGGCAATGGCGTCGATTTCTCGCCTCGTATAGTTGCTTTCAGTACTTCCCATTGTTGATCGGTCATTGTCCTTCACTTCTCTGGTGTGGATCCATCGACGATTGATCGCCGTAGAGACGCGGCCGAAAAGTCATGCCACTCCCGCAGCTAAAATGCCATCAAAAAGAGCTGGGTGCCGGGAGATGGCAGAAGACACGAAGCATCACAAAAAGTAGAAGAATGGAAATCTCTTTCTCGGCGCCTTCGTGGCTAAGACTGCTAGCTCAGTAATGTCGTCCCGAAATAGTTTTCTTCAGGACCTCGCTTCTGGACCCCGAGCAGAAGTCCCGCTTCTCAGGATTCCGCTGATAAGCGGGATTCGCAGAGTGGAACATCTCGGGGCGACATGATTGCTTTCATACGTCTGTTGTCCCGCTCCTGGATTCCGCTCATAGGCGGGATTCAGAGAAGGGAACAAAAACTGAGTTTTCGTCTGGGCCTCTAGAATCCGATAGAATTGCCGCCATCGACTGGCAGCACGATGCCCGTGACGAATTTTGATTGTGATGAAGCCAAGAATAATGCAGCGTTTGCTATGTCTGAAGGTTCACCCAGTTTGCCCATGGGAGTCCTCGCCAGCACTTTCCTTTTTCTCTCGGGATCATCGTCCAGGGCCTTTGATGACATATCCGTCACGATGAATCCCGGAGCAATGCAGTTAACACGGATCCGATGCGGAGCAAACTCAACGGCCAACGCTCGCGTCATACCTTCGACTGCCGCCTTGGACGCGGTGTAGCCTATGACTTTTGGAATTCCATACCGCGACGCCATCGAGCTAATCATAATGATATTTCCGGAACCTCGCCTGACCATCGTCTTTGCCACTTCCCTGCTCAGCGCGAACACCGCCGTCTGGTTTGTCTGAATGATCTTCTGATATTCCTCGTTGGTCACATGAAAAGCATCTTTCTTGAGGTTGATGCCGGCATTATTGACAAGCACATCCAAACCGCCAACTTTTCTCTCGATCAGGCTGACGAGAGATGGCAAACGGTCGAGATCATTGATATCGAATGGAATGCAGTGAACCCTTCGACCCAGCTCCTTCTTGGCCCACTTCAGTTTTGTCTCATCTCTCCCCACGATGACGACCCTTGAGCGATTCGATGCGAACGCCTTTGCGATAGCATATCCAAGTCCGCTCGCTCCGCCTGTTACAAGGACAGTCTGATCCTTCAGATCTGCATACATCGTTTCCATAGTGCTTTCATCCCGATTTCTATCGATAGACTTCGTCATTCCCCGTTGTTTCGAACCAGTCGAAATAGGCCGTGTTCCCGCTCGACTTCCCAAGCGATGTCGTATAGAGCGCATACATGCATCCGACAAATCCCCCGGCGATTCTTGTGCTGAGGAACATTGCATCGACGCTCTCCCTCAGCACGATCCATTTGTCCTTTTCAACCGCATAGGAAAAGGAGTATGTGTTGCCAAGAGCATCGATTTTGAAGAGCATCGCTTTGTTTTTTGCTCCAGCCTCGAGTTTTCGCGAAACGAGCAGTTCCATCTGGGATCCGGGGGCGTTGTCCGTCGTCGACTTGTACAACTGAACTACCGGCAAGCCGTTCATCAGCGATTTGCAGATGTAGTAGAAGTGCTTTTCGTTCTGAAACACGAGCAGTCCGGCCTTCTCATTCTCAGCCGCTGGGGCGAATTCAAGCCGGACGCTTGCCGATCCGACAAGATGCTGTTGCCTTCGACCTACGAAGCTTGGATTGACCGGATCGGAACAAGTCTCCGGCCGCACTCTCATAGCCAAGAACCCTTTACGTTCTGAGAGGCTGTACCACTTCTCTCTTGGCGTTCTCAAGAGTTCCCAATGAAAATTCAATTTGCTGGAGGTGAATTCATCCCGGACCGTTATGTTGCCGCCATGAGGCGTTGCTCCATTTGCCGTCGACGACTTCATGGGGAGCGGGGAGCGATATTGAACTTTTTCGAAATTGGGATTAATGATCGGCCAGCCATCACGCCAGGCGACAGGCGCCAGGAACGTCTCCCTTCCCGTATTGTAGTAGCCTTGGTCGGACGGGCGATACGGTCTGCAGCCCAGAAAAACGGCCCACCAGGCTCCACTTTCCGTCTGTACAAAATCTGCGTGGCCGGTCGAAGTGATCGGGAATTCTCTTTTGGGGTCGAGGGTTCGCTGTGTCAGGATCGAATTCTTCTCATATGGAGTATAAGGCCCTTCAGCGTTCACGCTTTTGAACACGACCTCGGAATGCCAACCCGCCGTTCCACCTTCGGCGGCAATGAGATAATACACTCCTCCAACTTTGAAGATATGCGGCGCTTCGATCCATATCGGCTTCTTGCTTATGTCGACACCGCCGTTGATGATGATTCTCTCCTCGCTTGCCACTTTCAAAGCAGCGGCGTCGAACCGACACATCCTGATTGTCCGATGACCGTCGTAGAGAGGCTTGTTGTCAGGAGGTATGCTGTTGTAAAGAATGTACGTCTTCCCGTCATCGTCAAAGAACAGCGAAGGATCTATCCCGTTGATTTGAGGCAGCCAGACCGGATTGGACCATGGTCCCTCCGGCCTTTTCGAAGTGACAACGAAATTGCCTCCTTTATCAACCAGCGTGCAGGTAAGGTAATACAATCCCTTGTTGTATCTGATTGCCGGTGCGAAGATTCCCCGGGAGACGCCCAGACTGTCAAGGTTGAGCTGCTCCGGCCTGTCCATCACGTGACCGATTTGCTTCCAGTTCACCAGGTCTTTGCTTTGAAATATTGGAATCCCGGGAAAGTAAGAAAAACTCGAGGAGACGAGATAGTAGTTGCTCCCCACTCTGCAAATGCTGGGATCGGGATAGAAACCTGCGAGAATAGGATTACAGAATTCCGCTTTCTTCTGCGCGGATGCAGTCGAGATGGCCAACAGCACGAGCAAGGCAATGTACAGTTTGATCAAATAGTTGTTCACCTTAAGTCTCCTTATTCGATCGTTTGATCATTTCTTCTTCGAGATGATAACGCTCTCCGGCGGTCCAAGATAACTGGGCTTTAATTCACCAGTTTCAACAACCAGTTTCTGTAACACCACACCAGCATCGACCATCCAGAACTTCAGGATGTGTACGCCCGACTCTGTCAGCAGGTGTTTGGAAGTCTCAATCGAGACATTATTCCTGACGGATTCTTCCCAGTCCTGAAAAGTCTTTTTCGCATGCATGTTGATGATCTGGGGCGGCTCATTGTCAAAAGAGATTGCGTATCGTAACCCCTCATTGTTGTGGAAATTCAGGGTCGGGGAAAGATAGGCTTTCACCTTGACCTCGCCCTTGGTGAAGAGGTACAACCGGTACTCGAGGCACGGACTCTCTCCACTTGGTGTTTGACTTGCGGCTGTCGCAGGCTCTGGCGTCATCGCCGACAGTGTGCGACCGAGATCCGGAATCCGTTTCCATGTAATGGATGACGTTCCTTTGGCCCGCGAGAAATGCTCTGCTTCAACAGAAACGTATCTATTGCTCTCTACGAATCCGGTGATTTGCTTCCGGATGGAGGGCGCAGGATTGTTGATCACCGTATGAACGACAATTTCACTCTTGTTCGGGCCTTCGATCAGAATCGCCATCTCGCGCTTTCCCGCTGGAGCACTTTTCCAATCCACACTGACCCACAACCGCTGTTCCGTCTCAATCTTTCCTTTGGATGGAGTGATGTGAATCCATGGTGCCTCAGCTTTTGCAGAGAACGCGAACGATCCTTTTCCACGATTGAAGACCTCAATCGAATGAGTTTTCCCGCCGAAGGGATTGAACTCCGGCAGGACTGCTTGTGATTGTTCCGCCGGCCACCACCGATCAGAGCCCTCGATCGCCACACCCATCTCGGCAACGGAAGGGATCTCGATCATCTTGATCTCCGGCATCGCATTCCAATCCGGCTGCTGCCAGTATGTGTAACCGATATGGGTCTGGTCCATCATATGGTTCCACTTACCACCGGCCATCACTTTATTGTAGTAGTTTGTGATCGCCGAGTCATTGACAAAGAGTCTCTTCGCTTCTTCGGCGAGACCATTGGTCGCCGCTCTTCCTTGCTTGGCGTACAATTGGTTTTTTCCGATGGTAACATAAAGCTCGTTCAAGTTGGCACAGGCAGAGACCGGATGCAACACAAGCTGATAGTAAGCGTCTTTGCGCTCTTGGGGGAGTGCGTCTCCGATGCGCTTCGCGTTCTGAGCCAGCTTGTTGTACTCTGCGACGACGTTTTCCGCTTCGTGCTCGTTGACCAGACTGTATGTGTCGGGGGAGAGGAGTTCAGGCTTACGGCGCGAGTTGAATTGCGTGTACTTCGTCAGAATGTTGGCGATCTCTTTCGCGTACTTTTCGCCAAACTGACGCTCGGCCCAAAGCCGTGTGTACTCCGGCAAACGCTCAGCCGGCCATGCATCAGGATTCCACGCGTATTCAAGGAAAAACTCCGCCGGAAATTCCATTGGCTTGATGTCACCCACATTCACGATCCACAGTCGATTGACGCCGTAACTGTGTGCCAGGTGCATCTGCTCCCACACCCGGGAGATTTGGTTCGTGTTCAGCCACTTATAATTCCTCGGTCCTCCTACATAGTCGAAGTGATAGTAGATTCCGTAGCCGCCTGTTCGCGGTGCATCCGACAGCTTGGGAAGTTTCCGGATGTTCCCCCAATTGTCGTCACACAACAACAGGGTGACATCATCCGGCACGCGCATGCCTTTGTCATAGTACTCCTGCACCTCTTTGTAGAGTGCCCACACCTGGGGAATTGTCGCAACAGCCTTCCCGGTCACCTCGCCAAGGATTTGACGCTGATCTTTCACAATTTTCTCGAGCAAGGCGATATCGGCTTTTTCACTCATGGGCTCATCGCCGTCTCCCCGCATTCCTACCGTAACGAGGCTCTCGTAGGAATTCATCCTCTTGACACCTTTCTGCCAGAAGTCCCTCAGGACACTGTCATTTTTCTCATAATTCCAGGCCCCTTTGCCATACCGGCGCCACTCGTCGTGAGCGCGCATCATCGGTTCGTGATGAGACGTACCAATGACAACTCCGTATTCATCAGCCAGCTTCGGATTGAGCGGATCATCATCGTAGAAAGCCCTGCCCCACATAGCAGGCCAGAGATAGTTTCCTTTCATCCGCAGGATGAGTTCGAAGACTCTCTCATAGAACAGGTGATTGAACCCGCCAAATTTCTCTGTTGCCCATCCGGACAACGCTGGGGCCTCATCGTTGATGAAAATCCCTCTGTATTTTACGACAGGTTCTCCCTGCGTGTAGCGACCTGGACGGACAAAGAGATTTGGCTGACGCCGTACCGGGACGTCAGCCCACCAGTACCATGGGGAAACGCCCATCTTTCCCGAAAGATCATAAGCACCAAACACCGTGCCCCGCTTATCGCTTCCAACGATGACCAGTGCACGATCGACGTGGGCAAACGGCTTCTCAACAACCTGGACAATGTATGCCTCCCATTTGCCTTCGATACCCTTCACATCGATTTTTCGCTGCATAGCCAGTCTATCGATCAACGGGTTCTTGCCAAGTGTACCTATGATCACAATCTCTCTTGATGCCGGGATTGAATCGACGGCCAGAGCTGGTTGGAAATTGGACACGCGACGGATGTCTGCTTGCAGATCCTTTGCGACTCGGAGAACGGCAGGATAGTCATGAGAACTGACACACAACGGGGCCGATTTGCCTGAAGCTGAAAGTGTGAATGCGCCGGCACTTTTTCGAGTCGAAACATACGATTCGCTTTTACGGGAAGTCAGATCCTGAGGAGCGGAAAACAAGTGCGCAGAGAATACCACCAGAAACATGGCCACAATGTGCCGGCGGAGTGCGATGCTATTCAGCATGCATCTGTTTGAGTATTTGTTCCCGGCTTTAGCCATGAGGTATGCCTTCATCGAATCTTCAGACCTTGTGATTTGCTCACGGAGAAGTTTATCGGCAGATTTCCGACTGTGTTCCTAGTGCGACCCATCCGGGCATTCCATTGCCGGTTTGCCTGCTGGGTCATAAATTTTAAAATCACCGCTCACCTGCAACATTGCCAGCATGTAGAGCAGTCCATCGTAATATCGGTAAGGTCCGATGGGAACCGGTGTATTCCACAGCTCTTCGACGAATTCTTTTCTGTTCTCGTTCGTTGACGCGAGGCACGCGACTGCATTCATCGCGACGAGGCCGACGCTGTGATCGTCTGACAACTTCGTGCCGTCCAGCTTGTAGAGATTGCCATACTTCCCGATTCCCTGCGAATGGAAGAAATTCAGGAGCCGGTTGGATTGCGCTACCTCCCATGGATCTTTGGCAAACCATGCATAGTCGAG
>JBGPAN010000012.1:0-22200 GCA_041480785.1 Bacteroidota bacterium
GGGCACGGCGAGAAGGAAGTGCGCCGCAAGATTGTCGAGACTGGACATGTCGATGTGATGATCTCGATTCGGCCCAACTTCTTCTATACGCGCGCTGTCCCATGCGAACTGTGGTTTTTTAACAAGGCAAAGCCGAAGGAAATGAATGACAAAGTGCTGATGTTGGACTGTCGCAACATCTACCGCAAGGTGACGCGCAAGATATTCGACTTTTCGCCTGAACAACTCAAAAACATTTCTGCCATAGTATGGCTCTATCGTGGCGAGACGGACCGCTACCTTGCCCTCGTGAAGGATTACCTGGCCGCCACGGTGACTGAATGTACGCTCGTTCCCGGAAAGCTCGATGCCTTCGAGAAAGCGCTTGACTCGTTGAGAGCCAGCTGCGACGCATTCTCCGGGATCGTAAAGAAGAACGGTGAGCTTGATGGCGAAAAGAAAAAGCTCTTTGTGGAGACACTGAGAGAGTGGAAAGAAACCGAAGCGCTCTATAAGAAAGATGCGACCGCGCTTTTGACGAATGTTAAAGAGTATCGCAAGAAGTACGGCGATTCCGTTCCCGAGAAGAACGCCGCTCAACACAAGGCGAGACAAGCCTTCGATCCAATTACTGAGAAGATGAAAGTGCTCATCAAACAGATCGATCTTCTTTGCAAGATTGCTTCAAAGGCTGCAGACATCGTGGAAAGAGATCTGAATGGCCGGATGGATGAAAAGTGGGATTCCAGGGAAGTGAACAAGCAGAAGAAGGAACTTGATTCCCTTCGCAAAGATGTAGTTGAAGAGCTCAAGCTTGCGGCTTATTTCCATAAGCAGGCCCATTGGCTGCAAACACGCTTTCCGGATGCGAAGCTTGCCGATGTTGAGGGCCTGGTGAAGCTCGTTGACAGAAAGGAGATCGCGAAGAACGATTGGAGCCTGACGCCGGGACGTTATGTGGGGGTTGCTCCACTCGAAGAAGATGAGGACTTCGACTTTGAAGAAACGTTGCGTGAGATTCACGTTGAACTTGCGGACCTTAACAAGGAAGCGGTGAAACTCGCGAAGACAATTGAGCAGAATTTCGAGGAGCTCGGAATATGACGTCAGCGTCGCCACGCACTTTGGGGGATGTGACTCTCTTGATTGAGGATTGTCTGCACGCGACAGCATCCATTGTCGACGAAGGATTTCCTTTGATCCGGACTCCAAACATCGGTCGAGGAAGGCTGGATCTCGAGAGCGCATATCGAGTCTCGCAAGAAATCTACGAAAAATGGACCAGGCGAGCCACACCCGAAGACAACGACCTTATCCTTGCAAGAGAAGCGACAGCAGGCAATGTTTCCATTGTGAAAAACGGTGAGCGAGTCTGCCTCGGGCAACGGACAGTCTTGATTCGTCCCAATTCCAAAGAGGTTGACCCTGATTATTTATGCTACTTCTTGTTGGCACCGAGACAGCAGTCTGCTCTGTTAGCGGGCGCAACAGGAGTGACGGCGGCACACGTGAACATGAGCGACATCAGGAAGTTGCCTTTGGAGAATTTACCTGGTTTAGACGTCCAAAGACGACTGGGGTCAGTGCTGGCAGCATACGATGATTTGGTCGAAAACAATCTTCGCCGCATCAAGCTACTGGAAGAATCGGCGAGGCTGCTGTATGACGAGTGGTTTGTCCGCCTTCGGTTTCCGGGCCACGAACATACACGCGCAGTAAACGGTCTGCCGAAGGGATGGGAGAAGAAGGAGTTGGGGGAATTTGCAACTATCATAATGGGTCAAAGTCCGAAATCGCAATTCTACAATCAAGACGGTGAAGGCTTGCCTTTTCACCAAGGCGTCTCAGATTTTGGCGGGCGCTTTGTGACACATTCAACCCACTGTACAGTGGATGGTCGGATAGCGCAACCAGGAGACATTCTTTGCAGCGTCCGAGCACCGGTGGGACGATTGAACATCACGCTTGACAAGATTGTGATTGGCAGGGGCCTATCAGCAATCCGAAGCAACAGTGCTGACCAGTCTTTTCTCTATCAGCAGCTGCGAACTCATTTCTTTAAGGAAGACATTATAGGTTCAGGGGCTATTTTTGCGTCTGTGACAAGAGAACAATTGGCAACGCAGAAACTGTTGATACCGCCGCTTGTGCTCGTAAGAGAATTTGAGGACACGACCATCGCGATTGACCGTCAGATTGAATGCCTGTTTCGGCAGAATCAGAAGCTGAAGCTGGCCCGCAATATCTTATTGCCGAAGTTGATGAGCGGGGAAATCCAAGTATGAAGGATGAAGGCAGAAGGATGAAGGCTGAAGGATGAAGGATGAAGGCTGAAGGATGAAGGCAAAAGGATGTGATCAGGAACGACAACAAGAAGGTTGAAGTATGAAGGATGAAAGGGAGAAGAAGCCGTACGACATAAGAGAGCGAGCCTTTCTGTACGCCCTGGAAGCGATCAGGCTGTATCGAACTCTTCAAGAGAAAAAAGATGGTGCCGGGTGGGTCATCGCAAAGCAGTTTCTCCGGTCGGCAACAAGTATTGGTGCGAATATCGAGGAGGCCCAGTCGGCTGAAAGCAAAGCTGATTTCATCCACAAGTACGGCATAGCCCAGAAGGAGACGCGGGAAAGCTCATACTGGCTTCGACTCATTGAGGCCGCATCTCTGGAGTCCGGGCCAACAATCGAATCCATGCTGGCAGAAACCAATGAACTGACTGCCATAATCACGACGATTATTGTCAACGCCAAAAAGAATAAGAAATGATTTCACCCTTCATCCTTACAACTTCATACTTTATATGGGCGCACTGACAGAAGATCGTCTCGTTCAGCAAACCGTTGCCAACTGTTTCCGCGACAAGCTGGGACGGGAGAACCTAAGGCATTGAACAATCGACGATTGGCGCCTTTACATTGTCCAAATCAAGCTGTATGTTATTTCGTATAAACGTGCTCTTAGACCATCTAAGCGAAATAGCATAAATTATGAAAAAACGACTCGGCAGACTGGAATCACAGTTCTTCGCATATGCCCAAATGCGTAAAATGACTCTCGTCAAAGCGGGGGACATCCGGCAACCGTTGGGGTTAAGCCAGGTCCAGGAAATAGAACTCTTTCGGAGACTGACCCGCGGCGGTATCGTTGCTCGCGTCCGCCCCGGACTCTACCTGATTCCTGATCGCTTGCCCCTTGGCGGTGCATGGACTCCAACTGAAATCCAGGCTCTCAACGCGCTCCTTGGAGATCAAAAAGGATCGTACCAGATATGCGGCCCAAACGCATTCAACCGCTATGGATACGACGAGCAAATCCCGAACAGAACATACGCCTACAACAACAGAATTTCCGGAGATCGGAAGGTCGGATCCATTCACTTCACCCTCATCAAAGTGTCCGATCAGCGTCTCGGTGAGGTCGAAGAGGTTCGTACGTTGGAGGGAGACGCAGGATTCTATTCGTCGCGCACGCGCACACTTCTCGATGCAATCTATGACTGGTCGCGCTTCAACACGCTGCCCCGCGCGTACGTGTGGATAGAAAAAGAACTTGCCTCGAAGCGCGTCAAAGCGAGCAGACTTGTGGATGCGACACTAAAATATGGGGACGTCGGTACCGTGCGACGGATGGGCTTCTTCTTGGAACGAATCGGGGTTCCGGATTCGTCCCTCATCAAACTCAGACGATCCCTGAAGCCCACCACGGCATTCATTCCGTCTCATCCCAACGCGCCGAGACGAGGAAGACTCAATCGCCGGTGGGGAATCCTGGACAATGGAGATTGGTAGGACCCCTATGATCCGTCCTCATGAAGACCGGGAACTGTTTCGTCGATCGATCAACTTCACGGTTGCGGAGACGACCTTTCAGTCACGACTTGTCGAGAAGGACTATTTCTGTACTGTAGTTCTCCAGTTTCTAGGAGGCACGCCAGGGCTGGTCTTCAAGGGTGGAACATGTCTTGCCAAAGTGCATACAGGCTTCTATCGATTGAGCGAGGACCTGGATTTTGTTATCCCTATGCCGATCGACTCGAAGCGGAAAGAAAGAAGCTCAGCAATCGATCCCGCAAAAAAAGCCTTCAAAAAGCTGACGAGCGGGACTACAGTGTTTAGGCAGAAAGAAGCTCTGAAGGGCGCAAACAACTCAACACAATACATCGGAGTGCTGGAATATGATTCGTTCCTATCAGACGGGACGGAATCAATCAAGTTCGAAATAAGTTTGCGCGAGCCATTGTTGGACCCGACTTTGTCGCTTGAAGCAAGGACAATACTGCTCAGCGCCTCAACTTCCAAGCAGACGGTTGATCCCTTCGGCGTCATATCGATTTCAAGAAGAGAGGCGTACGCAGAGAAATTCAGGGCAGCACTAACACGTAGCGAACCGGCAATCCGAGACTATTTTGACATCGATTATGCGGTCACACGAATGAACCTGAACCCGGCTGAAGAAGACATGATATCGTTGGTTCGGAAAAAGCTTGCCGTGCCGGGGAACGATATTCAGGAACTGAGTGAGGATCGGCAGAGAGCATTGCGGCTGCAATTGGAGACGGAATTGAAGCCCGTTCTTCGATCCGCCGACTACGAGAAATTTGATCTCACCAGGGCAATCAGCTTCGTGAATGAAATGAAAAAGAGGAGTACGGTCTGACTCATGGGCGAATTGACAGAAGATCGCCTCGTCCAGCAAACCGTCGCCAACTATTTCCGCGACAAGTTGGGCTGGGAGAGCGTCTTTGCTTATAACGAAGAAGTCCTGGGTGTGGATGGTACTCTTGGCCGGGAATCGGAACGGGAATTTGTGCTTGTCCGCTATCTGCGGCAGGCACTGGAGAAGCTTAATCCGCTTCTTCCACCCGAAGCCTACGAATTCGCAATCAAGCAAATCACCGAAACGAGCGTCACCAAATCGCTTGTGCAGATCAATCGGGAAAAGTACGATCTGTACAAGAACGGCGTCCCAGTGTCATTCCGGAATGAAAAAGGAGCGCTTGAAGAACCGCGGCTTCGGGTTTTTGACTATGAAAAGCCGGAGAACAACCACTTCCTTGCTGTCCGTGAGCTCTGGATCCAGGGTCCGCTCTATCGCCGCAGGCCGGATATTATCGGTTTTGTAAACGGCATTCCGCTGCTCTTCATCGAGCTGAAGAACGTCCACAAAGATGTCCGCCGGGCCTACAACGAAAACCTCCGTGACTACAAAGACACCATTCCACAACTCTTCGATCATAACGCTATCATCGTCCTTAGCAACGGCCACGATGCAAAAGTTGGCTCTATCACAAGCAAGTTTGAGCATTTCCATGAGTGGAAGCGATTAGCGGAAGAGGACAAGGGCGTCGTCGACATGGAAACGCTCCAGAAAGGCATGTTCAGCAAGGCCAACTTCCTGGACATCTTCGAGAATTTCATCGTCTTCGACGAGAGCACGGGCAAGCTCGTGAAGATACTCGCGCACAACCACCAATTCCTCGGCGTGAACCGGGCAATTGAAGCCGTGCGTGACCGGGACGCGCGAAATGGAAAGCTTGGAGTCTTCTGGCACACGCAAGGTTCCGGCAAGTCATACTCAATGCTTTTCTTTTCCCAGAAGATCCACAGAAAGATCTCAGGGAAATTCACGTTCCTTATTGTCACTGATCGTGAAGATCTCGATAGCCAGATCTACAAAACGTTCGCCGGGTGCGGGATCGTCGATAACAAGAAAGAAACCGTTCGAGCTTCATCCGGCGACCATTTGAAAGACCTCCTGGGTGAGCACAAGGCTTATGTCTTCACAATGATCCACAAGTTCAATGAGGATGTCGATCCCGAGAAGCCGTATTCAACGCGCAACGATGTGATCGTCATGTCGGATGAAGCACACCGTACGCAGTACGGCAGGCTTGCCCTCAATATGAGGAATGCGCTTCCGAAGGCGCACTATATCGGCTTTACCGGCACGCCGCTGTTCAAAGACGACGAAGTCACAAAGAAGATCTTTGGCGACTATGTTTCGACCTATGATTTCCAGCGCGCCGTTGATGACAAGGCGACCGTGCCGTTGTTCTATGACAATCGCGGCGAGAAGCTGCATTTGACCACAACGAACATCAACGAACGCATCGCAGAGAAACTTCAGGATCTTCAACTTGACGTCGATCAGGAAGCACTCCTGGAAAGAGAGCTTGGAAGAGATTATCACATTCTGACGGCAGAAAAGCGACTCGATGCGATTGCGCAAGACATGGTGACGCACTATACCAAGCGCTGGGAATCGGGGAAGGCCATGCTTGTGTGCATCGACAAGATCACTACGGTCCGGATGTACAATCTTGTCATGAAGTACTGGGGACATCAGGTCAAGGAAACCGAACAAGCAATCCGATCCTCAACTGATGATCAGGAATCAATTTTTCTGCAGCGTAAACTTGACTGGCTGAAAGAATCAGAGATTGCCGTCGTCATCAGCGAGGAACAAAACGAAGTTGCTCGGTTCAGGGAATGGGATCTCGACATCAAGCCACACAGGAAGAAAATCAAAGATGGGTATGAGACGTCAGATGGCAAGCGCCTTGCGATAGATCTGGCCTTCAAGGATCCGGAACACAAGTTTCGGATTGCCATTATATGCGCAATGTGGATGACGGGGTTTGACGTGCCGAGCCTGGCTACGCTCTATCTGGACAAGCCGCTGCAAGCGCACACGCTCATGCAGGCAATCGCACGGGCAAATCGGGTTCACGAGGAAAAAAGCAACGGTCTCATCGTCGACTATTGCGGCATTTTGAAACAGCTTCGTGAGGCACTGGCGACATTCGCAGTTGGAGGTCCTGGCGGCACCCCAGGCCCCGAAGTCGATCCTGTTAGGCCGGAAGAAGAGTTAATGCGACAGCTATCCGAGGCGATCTCCGAGACACAAGAATTCTTGCTCGAGCGAGGTTACAACATCGAACATCTGAAGGAGAAACAAGGGTACGATCGTATTAGCGAGATACCAAAGGCAAAGGAGATTATCAATGCAAGCGAGGAGACCCGCAAACGGTTCGAAATCCTTGCCAGGGAAGTGTTCAAGAAGTTCAAATCCTGCCTCACGATTCAGGGGATCAATGATTACCGATGGGACTATGACGCCATCAACGTTATCTATCGCTCTCTCCAGAAGGATCGTGATGAGTCCGACATAACAAGCATTATCAAGGAGTTGCACGCAATCGTCGATCAATCTGTTGCGCCACGCGCCATCGGGGAGACGGTTGAAGACAGCAGGACCTATGATATCAGCAAGATTGACTTTGAGAAGCTCCGCAAGGAGTTCGAAAAGCACCCGCGCAAGAACACAATGACGTATTGTCTTAAAGAAGCTATTGAAGAAAGATTGCGGAAAATGATCGAGCGCAACCCTCTCCGCACCGACTTCTATAAGCGGTATCAGGAAATCATTGCAGACTACAATACAGAGAAAGACCGTGTAACTATTGAAGAGACATTTGCCGCTCTGCTGCGATTTGTCGATTTATTGGACAAGGAGGAGAGGCGCGCTCTCCGCGAGGGATTAGACGAGGAAACCCTGGCACTATTCGACTTGCTGGAGAGGCCAAATTTGAAGCCGAGGGAACGAAACAAACTCAAATCAGTTGCAAAGGAGCTTCTGGAGACACTCAAAGGCGAGCAGCTCAGGGTACAGGATTGGCGGGCAAAGGAAGCTACGCGAGCAGCGGTCAAATCACGTATCCATGATTTTCTATGGAACGAACAGACTGGCTTGCCTACAGAGAGCTTTTCAGCGAAAGATGTGGAAGAGAAGGTTGATCTTGTCTTCAACCATGTATTTCGGCAGTATGCCGACGCGTGGAGTCAAGCGGCGTACGTGTACCCATAGCATACCCCCGTGACTTGGAAATTCATCATTCGGCGTTCGTTATTGGATATTGATTTCGGACTCGGGGAATATCCAATATCCAATGTCGAAGTGAGAATGAAGAAGTATGCTGCTATACGTTAAACCTGACAAACATCACATCTCCATCCTCAACAAGATAGTCCTTGCCGTGAATGTGGAGCAGGCTTAGAAGGCCGGGTGAAAAGTATCACCGCCAACCACGTCACGCTGAAATGCTTCTATTCAGCGTCTCATAGACCCCGAACTGAAACACTTCGGGGTGACAGTGGGGTTTTCGTGCGCATCTCTAGAAGCCCAGACGAAAACTCAGTTTTTGTTCCGCTCTAGGAATCCCGCCTATTAGCGGAATCCAGGAGCGGGACCACAAGGGCACGAACCTGCCTGCCGAAGTGCTTCGGCACGCAGGCAGGGGCACGGAGGAAAAGATTTCAATTCTTCTACTTTTTGTGATGGTTTGTGTCCTTGTGTCCTCGTGGCACGACTTTCCGGCCACGTCTCTAGATAATGATCTGCAAGAAGCGGTATGTCCCCGCTATGTTTGCGGAGCGGTGGAACGGCGGGTGGCAGAAGGACAAGTAGGAGACGGAAGACGAGACATGGTTTTTTGTAGACCTCTGTAGTACTTCGCAGGCTCAAATATGATAAGCAGAAGACGGGATTGAGCAAACCCCGCGGCCTTGCTTTTAGCTAGGCCATTAACTAAACTTGCGCAGAGCCGTGATCGGCTGAGACACCACCGATGTTGCCCCCTCCCGAACTCAGAACCTTAATAAAGAATCTCGCCTCAGGCTCGGTCTCACACTCCGAGCTGAGTCGGGCCATCCACATTTGTAGGTCAATTGTCGAAAGTCACCTCGAACATCACCGCGGTTCGTTAGTGCAAATCTGCGCGCTGAACGGCCTCAGTGTCATCGATCTTGCCACAGACTGCATCGGAGACATTTTTGCTCGCGACGATTTGGGAAACTTCCACCACTTCCAGAAGTTTGTTGAATCACTCAATCAACCGCTGGACGAGACATCAGGCAGAGATCTCTTTCTAGCATTCATATCCTTTGTGCTCAGATTTGCGAGAACGCAGTTGGCGAGGATCTATTCTCAATCTGACCCGACGGGCGCGAGGATCCTAAGAAACATCAAAGATTCACTCGAAAACTCCACGTGCCTGGCCATTGGAGAGGACTATAGAGGATACGTTGTCAAACCGAAGGCCGTCGATGCACTTGATCATAGGCCATCGTACCCGCTCACGCAGATAGAGGCCGAGTTGTTCGCCCTGAGAGGCGCAGCATCCTCTACGCCTGAACTGCTAGACAAACTAGCATCGATTCTGACAGAGCAAAAGGAATATCGCCGGTCTATGTCTTTGATCGACGTCGTGCAAGTCATAAAGTCGCTCTTCGAGAGGCTTGCACCTTCTGATGCCTCGATGGATTTTGGAGAACTCGATCGCACAGCCGAAGATCTAGTTGAAATCAAGAATAGTGCGCTCGGCGTCGTAAATGAAAAGATCATCTCGACGTATCTTCTCAAAGGAAAGATGAGCAAGTCGGAGGCGCAGATTCTCTCACAAACGATGAGCTCAATAATATCGGGGTGGTTTGCGCACGGCACATCGGATAAGTCCTACTATGGGCATCTTACCGCCCTGGCCGCGATGTCGGAGCAGGAGTACGAATCGTTTTGGCGCAAGAAGATCGAGTATCTGGCGAGAATTGCCCGGGAAGCAATCTTGCTCAATCTCGACGGTGCTATCTGACAAATCATCGTTGTCGATTCTGGAGATGGATGAGATGTTGAAATATCAATGGATAAAAGAATGAACACAGCGCACCTGACAGAAGAAGAGGTTAGTCTTTTGCTCCTTTCGCCGGAGCAGCTTTCGGCTCAACAGCGGGAAGCATTTGAGTCACACCTCGCCTCATGCAAATACTGCGAAGATCATCATCGCAGTATGAAGGAATTCTATGCCGATGTTGAGATCCGTCTCAAGGATTCACCTTCAGCGAGGGATCGGGAGCTTGCGGAGAAGCTGCTGGGGGAGAGAGCGAGACCGCGACTTCCGCTCCGGGCTTTGGAGAAAAGGACTTCCGATTTGATTGAGGCATACGCCGAAATCGTGGCATCGAATCGACGGACATTGCCGCAGCGATTTACAGACTACGCAAAGGTTCATCCTCTGCGGATGACGGGCGTGCTAACGTCGGCTGCTGCTGTGGTGGTGTTCGCCGTGCTCTTGATGCGACCTGCCAGAGATGGCAACCCAGCATACGCGGAACTGAAGAACGGATCGCTCGTCATTCAAAATAGAACCGGCGAAGTTCTTTGGACGAAAGAGGCGACAGGGGCTGTGGAGGGATCAACCAAGAAGGGCTTTACATACGGAAGTGGCGCACCTCTGAGTGAGCAGCCAATTCTGATTGAAGATATTGATGGAGACGGACGGAACGAGGTGTTGGTCTACGGATGTGCAGATTTTGGGGCATCTCATCCTTCATTTAGAAATGATTCTCTGTACTGCTTTGAATGGGATGGAAGTGCACGGTGGGCTCGAGGTTATCCCGACAACATCTTCGCTTTCACATTTGAATACACGCGATGGGGGCAATGGTCGGTTTCAAAGTGCTTCACGCTGCGGGCGAACCGCAAGCAGCCTCAATTGTTTGTGATGGCTTCCTGTGACCCATACTTTGCATCGAAGATCATGGAAGTGGACTGCAAAGATGGTTATATGCTCCAAACGTACTGGCATGCTGGGGCATTTGCGCTCACGGCGGTATCCGACGTGGATGGAGACGGCAATCTTGAAATCTTGCTCGCAGGTGTCAACAATGGTTACAAACGCGCTTTCGTTCTGGCGCTTGACCCAGACCGATTGGAAGGGTGCGGACCAGCTCCGTCACAGTTTTTCCCTGAAAGAGCTGCGCCCGGGAAGCAGAAATACTACTGCTTATTGCCCCGAACGGATGTCAATGAGAAATTCAGCTCCATTCCTTACAATTCACCGACGTTTTTGTATCCAGCTCAGGGAAGCGGTTTCATCATCTGCACACGTGAACTATTTGACAGACCTGACAGCCGAGATGTCTGTGTTCTGTTCACAATTGGCCCCAAGCTGGAGGTGACGAACGCTACGTGGACGGATCCATTTTTGAAAGAGTACGACGTGCTTTTGTCTGAGGGCAAAGTGAAGAAGCCGTTGAGCTCTGAATACTGGGAAAACCTCAAGAATTCTGCGCTCTACTGGGATGGGGAGAGATTTGTGAAGGAGGCGGTTCTGAACAAGCAGTACGCCATACACACGAAATAGTTCTGCCAAGGAAAACTGCTTGACTTTTCTCTCGAACCAAGTATCTTTCTGGAAGTATGAACTTCACGAAATCCGTCGTCGAGCATCTTGGCAAGGTATTCTTGAATCTCGGTCAAGGGATCATCCTGGCAGCCTTTGCGTCTGGTCTCCTGAACGAAAAGGCCCACTCATTTTTCCCGCTAATAGCGCTATCGTTTGGTGCGTACACAGTATTCGTTGGATTGTGGTTGATCTCTGAACTCGTAAACCTAGAAGAGTGAGTAATGACTACCCTTCTCGTCTTGTCTGGAACAATTGCCATTATTGGCACCGTAGTGTTGTTGGTTGTTCGTAGTCACATAAAGAAACGGGCATCGCAACACTTGCCCTAAGAGTTCATTTTTGGCATCTATGGCCCCTGTCATCCAATCAGATAGCAGGGGCTTTTTTTATGTGGTTTTTCTGGGGGGATTGGGATTGCGGAAATAGAAGAGGAAAATGTCCTTCGTCGGATCGCCGCGATACCAGTAAGAGCCATCTTATTGCCAGGCGAATAATGTGATGCGAAGACAGATCAATGGCGCACTACGTGGATTCCAACACAATCGAAGGGTAGGTGCAGTGCGCTGCCAAACGTGTGACGCACAGTGCCCATTGATAAATCATTTTCCGAGGAGTAATAGCAATGAACTACTCACAAACGATCCGCTATCTGGCTAGGATCGTCTGGCCGGGAATATTCTTCATCGCGTTTTTATCTTCGTTGCAGAGCTCGCAAGCTCAAGTGCCGAAACTGAAGTGGGGAGCTTTCGCGACACATCCCGCGAAGGCACAGATTGAAAAACAAGCGCTGTTGAGCGAACTCGACTCAAAGATGCTATCGTTGTGTTTGCAGAAAGCTAAGTTCGATCCCGTGCGTTTTTCCAGACTCGAAGGGTTTTCAGCCTATTTCGCTCCATACAACAAAGCAAAAGATGAGTTTGAACGAAATAGAGTAGTTGGGGAAATACAGAGAAAATTTGAGCGCCGGCAAACGGAACTTTTGAACATTGATTTCTTCGTAACTCGTATTTCAGGTCGGCTCGGTGAATATTCATTTGAAGACAAAGCATTCCCATTCACACCAGACAAGGAAAATCCAAGCATTGCCATCTTAAATGCCGAATGGCGACGAACAATTCTGGACAGAGGAATGGAACGAGAGCAAACAGTATTCCCAAGTCTTATTCGGTTCAGCGAGAAGGAGGCCGAGCGAATAAGCAAAAGCATTCCCTCACGTGAATTAGACCTTATATTGTTAGTAAAACCAATGGGGCCCCTTGTGGAGTTCTATTCTTCGTTTTACGGGATTCCGCTTTACGGCATTGCTATATTCAACGTTGTTGTGATCCCCAAAGGCAACGAGGTCATAGCTGTCTTTCCTTCTGCTGAAACCTACAACTATGAATTACTCCGCTCACTTAAGTCCTACCTAGATGCCATCTCGACGATCTCGAGTATCTCCCAGTATGAATCGAATGTCGAGGGAGTCTCCGAATACGAATACCAGGCAGCAGACCGCGTAGCAGTACTCAAAAAGAACATCGACAAATATAAAGACGAGATGAAAAAGCAAAAGTGGACACTCGCAGCATCAATTGACACACTTGAGCTGGCAATAAGCGCAAGAATCAGTAACCAGCATCAGATGATCGAATCACTACTCTCAAGTTGTAGTACTTACCCAGGAAAACTCAAGTCTGGAATTTGGAGCCCAGACGCCATCAGCTTACGTTTCCTTTCCTTCGATCCGAGCACGCTTCAATTTACAGCTGAGTTAGAATCAGGAAAATCCATTCGTAAGATAGACGGCAAGGTCGTCGAGGACCTACTCGGTCCGAAGATAACATTTGATGAGACAGCTTTCATCACGAAAGATAGAGGCGTGCTGCGTAGAAGTTTTTCTCTGCGGCTCAAGAGCGGAAAAGCACTTATTGGCAGTTACTCCGAAGGAAAAGTCAGAATCGAAGTCGGCAGATAATCGCAACACAATCAAACCAGCAATGTGCGTTGAGGCTAACACGCCGAACAACGATGCTCCATCTGTTGATCAGGACTATAGATGTCGCTCAATGTTTCTGATCACAGATTTGGTTTGCGCATTTCGCGGCTCGTAAAAGAGTCGTTTGGCAGCGGCGTCAGCCGCCGCGTTTGAGAGTTTGCAAAGCGTTGTTCAGTTCATTGAATTCAGCGACACCAAACAGCACTACGGTTGGATCCAAGGTCATGTGCAATTTGCTGACCATGGAATAAGCCACTAACAATAGAAGGGCCAATACGATGAAACACAAACTCACTTTCATGTTTTTGCTGTTTACGCTCGCTGTTTTTCTAGGCTGCAAGAGCAAAGAGGAAGACGCATGGAAGAAACTGGCAGACCAGCACAAACCACTAGTTCAGAAACATATGAATGAATTGGCTGCTCTTGCGTACCAGTACAAGCTTCGTCCAAAAGAAATGCGCGGTGGCGGTGGTTCGTACGTCGGATTCGAAATTCCATCTCAAATGGCGCTCGAAGCCAACGCCAGCTTCAAAGCTTATGCTCAAGCTGACAACATAGTGTTCACAGCAGTGGATGTTGACGGCAAGGGGACGATCAAAGGAACCTGTGACTCAATAGGTAAGCTGGGGTCCTGGGAGTACACTGGACTGTTCCAATAAGATGATTATTTACTGTCGGCAAGTGTGTCGGCAAACGGCAGATAAGAACGGGCAAAACGGTGCTCGCTCTCTGCATAGCAAAGGAAAGACTAGGATTGGCTGTACGTGAAAAGCTCGCTTCATTGCTCGATGCCACGAAGAATGGATCTGTCTGGCGTGGCGCCTTGGTGACCGCGCTTTTCCAGAACATCATGTGTCATTGTTTTGCGGTCACCGCGAGTTTAGCAAGTTGATTGATATGCCGTCTTATTCAGCTGCACTCATCTAATGACATTGTCGAAGATAACTCATGTCTCCACAACCACAAAGCGTCAAAAAAGTCGCATCGGGCATTATTCCCAGCATCGTGGGATTGTGTGTTTGCCTTTGGGTCAATCGACACTCTCCACATATGGGTTTCGCCGAAATGTTGACGAAGTTTGGCAGCTATTTTATCAGTGAATCCTTCTATAGCCTCATCGTGCTCATCGCCCCGATCCTAGGATTGGGAGGAACTGGCAACTGGAGAATTGAAGGAAACTCATTTTGCTTGCCGAGTGGGACGAGCATCATGTGCATTTAGGAATGCGACGCGAAAGTCTTCATTTCCCACTTGATGACCTTGAGTTCGTCAAGAGGCGTTGAATGGACTCAGACTTCTCTGTGAACCAAATCTCTGCAACATGGATATTCAAAGTTACCTTTATGAACATTGGAGGTGAAACAGAATGCCAGAATCTCTCAAAGACTTTCTAAGCTTCCGCAAGATGCTTACTCCGCTGATCATTCAAGTCTTGTTTTGGCTTGGATCTGCAGTTTGTGCGCTTGCTGGACTGATTATCTTCGTGGCAGGGGTCTCGAGCAACGAGGCTGGCGGAGCGCTACTTGGACTGATTATTCTTGTGGCCGCACCGATTGCTGTCCGCATTTGGTGTGAACTGTGTATTCTATTCTTCAGAATGAATGAAACACTTACGGACATCAAAAACAATACACAGAAGTGAAGCAACCACAAAGCCGAACAAATCAGCGCACAACGGGCACTTCGGCTAACAGATCATCTTCAAGTCCTTTGCATGAGCCAGGACGACATCGACACGGAGGGATCGCAAGATGTCTGAGAACCAATCCAAGCCAGTTGTGCATTCAACAAGGCCGCGATGCTGATCAGGCCATAGGCGAAAGTAGTTGTTAATGAGTTTGGACTGCGTGTACGTGCTCTTATGATGAGCGGGGACCGTGCCGCCCTCATTCTCCGTGCAAATGATGATCGAACGGCGATGAAGGTGAACACCTGAATACAGCATACGAACCTCATATGAGTCTGTGACTGGGGCATGAATTGGTTTGGCGATCAATCATGCTCATTTCTTCTGATGATAGGAGACTTTTTAGAAATGTCAAACGGGAAACCGTGGGTCGTGGGCTCGTATGGGCGGGCCAATTAGATATCTCGGCTGTCACAAAGCAAAGTCGTGCGCTTCGCTCGCTCAATGCCGATGCACACACAACAGTAGAGCTAAGGAGTTCTCAACGGCGCTGCGACTTGGCTGAACGTCAGCAGCCATTTTGCAGTAGAACAGTTGAGCCTCGCTGGCAAGAGCGGGGTGTGGTGGTGTTTGGAATATCACAAGAAAAATATTAGAGAACGATAGCCCCTTTCGTGGCAGTGGACCTGCACCGACAGGCTTGCAGGTGATGATACGTACAGAAGACGCAATTGCGCGCTCAACTTCAAATCAAAGGAGTATAGCAATGAAACACACAACTTTCTTTCTCGCTCTTGTTCTGCTCCTCATTCAATTGTCGGTCGCCAAGATGATTATCGTGGACAAATCTGGCTCAGGCCAGTACACCACTATCCAGGGAGGAATCAACGCTTCCTCGGCAGGCGACACTGTCAGAGTGTTACCCGGCATTTATAATGAAGCGCTCATCGTGAACAAAGCAGTTGTGATACAAGGATCAGGGTACGAGACAACCATCATTACAAGCAGTAACAACCCCACGATTACCATGAGTGCCGGCAAACTGATGTGGTTTGCGGTCACGTCCTCTGGAGGGAACGGCGCGAACATCTCTGCTGGCTCAATAACGAATTGCGTTATTTCCGGATGCACTGGCGCGGGAGTCTATTTTCATAACTCCACAGGTTCCGTCAAGAATTGCGTGCTCATAGGAAATGCAGTTAACGGAGCCCTTGGGGACAATGATTTTTACCCTTACCAATCCGGATCGGCGACGAATTGCATTGCGAGAAACAATAGAGGTGGTGGAGCACAATTCTATGGTTTGCAGGGACTTACCTATTCCTGTGGTTCCTCTTCTTCCATCGGAAGTTCGGCAAACGTCATCGATCAGGACCCTTTGTTTGCTTCTTCATCTGATTTTCGGATATCACCTACATCCCCGTGCTGGGACGCTGGGAACCCTGCCGATCAAGACCCGGATGGTTCGCGAAGCGATATGGGATACTATGGTGGATTTGATGCTCCCGTGTTTCCCGTCGTGACAGGCTTACGACTCCAACTAAACACCGACGGCACCGTGACCGTAAAAGCCACCGCACAGTCTCGATACTAAACCGAACGAGGCTACCATGAGCGCATCAAAACTTGTCAGTATCCTCTCGGGACTCTGTCTCGTCATGGCGGAAGTGATCGCGCAAACCGTGCCGCGTGGGGCGAACATTGTCGCGGGAGAGTACTTCATCGGCACCGATCCCGGCGCTGGGCGCGCCACCGCACTGACGATAACGTCACAGTCCAAGATCGTCAGTCTCGATATTTCGAATGTTTCTCTTCAAACCGGGAAGGCAATTTACGTGAGATTCCGTGATGCGAACGGAAAGTGGAGTCCGACTCGGCCTTTTCAGTTCAATGGCTACACGACAAGTTCGCAGTCGGTAACAAAACTGGCAGAATACTTCATCGGCAGCGATCCGGGCGAAGGCAAGGCAACATCATTTTCAGTTGCCCAATCAGCAGCAGCACCTATTGAAGTTGGTAGTCTTGCCCTGAGCGCGGGACAGAAGATCTCGGTACGCGTCAAAGACTCAGAAGGGCGATGGAGTATGCCCGCCACAATGGCCTATCCAGCCGCGATTGTTCGCAAAGCCGAGATGTTTGTCGCCAAAAACCCTTCGTCGGTCCCTGCCGGATCGGGCACGGCAATGTCCGCCGTGGATGGCTCTTTCAACAGTGCTATCGAGGCGATTCAGGGAACGCTGACAAATTGGAACCGCCAGGACTCCGTCTGGGTCAGAGTGCAATCATCGGATTATTTCTGGAGCTATCCGGTTGGCGATATCATTGTGTACTATCCTTCCGCCGGCATTACCTCGCTTTCACCGACGAGCGCAGCGCGTCTACAGACTCTCGATGTCACCGTCGTTGGTTCCGGTTTCATTCAGGGCGCAACCACCATCAATGCTGGCAGCAACATCATAGTGAACTCGATCACGGTGGTGAACTCGTCTCAGCTCACCGCGAACATTACGGTTGGTGCCAATGCTGCCACAGGTCCTCGTGATATCACGGTTTCCAATCCTGCACCAGGCGGAGGTCAGTCCGTGTTGCCTAACAGCTTTACCGTTAGCAACCCGGTACCAACGCTCGCTTCGATTTCGCCTGCAGTCGGAAGCAGATCTCAGACGATGAGCGTTACAGTGAATGGAAGCGGTTACATTTCGGGAGTTACGTCGGTGAATTTCGGAGCAAATATTTTCGTGAACTCAGTCACAGTCAACAGTTCTTCTCAGTTAGTTGCTATGATCACGATTGATGCCTTGGCTTCGCTTGGCGCAAGAGATGCGTCCGTGACAAATTCGTCTCCCGGAGGAGGGACCACATCGCTTACAAATGGTTTTACCGTCGCTAATCCTGCACCAACGCTTGCTTCGATTTCGCCGAATAAAGCTGGGAAGGGAAGTCTTCTGAATGTGACATTGAATGGGAGCAATTTCATATCCGGAGATTCTGTCAGCTTTGGGTCAGGAATGTCAACAAATTCGGTCACCGTGACAGGCGCAACAAGACTAATTGCAAACATCTCTATTTCTAGTACGGCGATCACGGGATCGCGGGACATTAGTGTAGTTCACACAACTCCCGGCGGAGGTTCCGCAACACTCTCAGCGGGATTTACTGTCGACAATTCACCGGCGGTCAGCGTTGAAGGCATGAACGCAATTCCCGAAAGTTTCCAGCTGAGTCAAAACTACCCAAATCCGTTCAATCCGAGCACGCTCATCAAGTACTCGTTACCAAAGGCAGCTCACGTATCACTAATCATCGTTAACACTCTTGGTCAGATCGTGGCGACGCTAGTGAATGAACACAAGGAAGCGGGTTATTATCAGATTCGATGGAACGCCACTGTTCCCAGTGGCATCTATTTCTATCGGTTGGAGGCGGGAGAATATGTGGACACGAAAAAAATGACATTGCTACGCTGAGTGGCGCGTATTTCTGCAGACTGAGAGCTGGTGCAAACACGGTGACAAAGTGGATGGTAGTTCTTAAGTAGCGAGCGCATTTCGGCAAGCGCTTTGCTGATCTGGAGTCGAGGTCACATGGCTTCGACTCCAGATGAAGACTAAGAAGTAGGAAGCAAGAAGGAAGTAGAAAGCATGAAAGTTGTCGAGGTTGCTGGAATTCGTTATTCGGCGTTCGCAATTGGATATTGATTTAGGGCTCGGCGAATATCCAATATCCAATGTCGAAGTGAAAATGATGAAGTCGGTCGCTAGACGTTAAACCGCACAAACATCACATCTCCATCCTCAACAAGATAGTCCTTGCCGTGAATGTGGAGCAGGCCGTGTTCCTTGAGCGCGGTTTCTGAACCCAGGCGGTCAAGGTCAGTGAATTTCATCACCTCCGCCCGAATAAAGCCCTTTTCAAAATCCGTGTGAACAACACCAGCGGCGGCGGGAGCAGTGGAGCCTTTCCGGACGGTCCACGCGTGCAACTCTTTAGGATTGACCGTGAAGAAGGTGACGAGCTGGAGAAGATCGTATCCTTCGCGGATGACCTGATTCAGTCCAGATTCCTGCAATCCCAGTTCCTGCAGGAACGGTCCCCTCTCTGCCGCAGGCAATTCTGCCACCTCTGCTTCGACCTTTGCACTGATCAGTACAACCTTCGCCGATTCCTTGGCAGCGAGCTCGCGAACCTGGCGGACATAGTCAGTCTCAGACGCGAGGTGTTGTTCATGGACATTGCAGACGTACATCACGGGCTTGTTGGAAAGCAGATGAAGATCGCGGAGGAGGTGGCGTTCCTCTTCTGTATGAGTAGGATGGTACCGTGCAAGCCGGCCACTTGCGAGATGTGTATGAAGATTCGCATAGAAAGAGAGTTCTTCCTTCGCCTTCTTGTCGCCGGACTTTACATGTTTTTCCGTTTCCAATATTCTGTGATCAAGCGTGTCCAGATCTTTGAGGATGAGCTCAGTTTCGATGATTCCGATGTCGCGCTTGGGATTGATGGAAGCATCAATATGAACAATATTGGGGTCATCGAAGCAACGGACGATATGGAGAATTGCGTCGACGTTGCGTATGTGGGAGAGAAATTGATTGCCGAGGCCTTCCCCTTTGTTGGCACCGCGGACAAGACCGGCAATATCTAGAAACTCAAGAGTCGTAGGAATAGTCTTGGCAGGCTTGAAGATCTGTGTAAGTCGGTCGAGTCGATTGTCGGGGACAGGAACAACACCAAGGTTTGGGTCGATCGTGCTGAAGGGATAATTGGCCACCTCTGCTCCGGCAGCGGTGATCGCGTTGAAGAGGGTCGACTTTCCAACATTGGGGAGTCCGACAATACCGCAGGCAAAGCCCATATTCTTTCACCTCTCAGTTCGACGAAATATGCAGAGCCTTAGGAGCAATGCTGACAGATCCAACGAAAAGCCTCAAATCCCATGGAAAGTCACCGTGAAGCAAAAAGGAACTTGCATATTTATGCAGATAAATGTATATTTATGCAGTTTGAAGAAGGGATTGAAGACTTGTCTACTGCTATTCGGGCATCAATTGTTGGGGCTTCCGGCTACTCCGGCGCTGAACTCCTCAAGATACTGTTGCAACACAACTTTGTCAAGTTGGACAAGTTGTTTGCGAACAGTTCGGTGGGAAAACGAGTGAAGGATCTGTACCCATTGTTCGCCGGAAGAGTAGAACTGACTTATGAACTGTATTCAGTCGATGCTGTGGACAAAAGCGATATCGTCTTCATCGCACTCCCTTCAAGAGAAGCGATGAACATCGTTCCAGCGTTGCTCGAACGCGGAAAAAGGGTTGTTGACCTTGGCGGCGATTTCAGACTCAAAGACCCTGCGCTCTACGAGAAATTCTACAAGCATCAACACAGCGCGGCCCACCTGCTTCCCCAGGCAGTCTTTGGACTGCCCGAGTGGAACCGGGCCGCCATCAGAACAGCATCGCTCGTCGCAAATCCCGGCTGCTACCCGACAAGTGCAATTCTTCCGCTGGCTCCTGTGCTCAAGGAAGGAATTGTCCAGCAGCACGGGATCAGTATCAGCTCGCTCTCGGGTGTCTCCGGTGCAGGACGAAGCGCCACCACTGACCTTTCTTTTGCGGAGGTCAATGAATCAGTGAAGGCATACAAGGTAGGAAATCACCAGCACATTCCGGAAATCAAAATGAGCCTGGAGGCAATTACCGGTGCTCCGGTGTCGCTGACATTTGTGCCGCATCTTCTTCCTATCACACGCGGCATCTATACCAGCATCTATGCTCCACTGGCGAAGAGTGTAACTCAATCTGACGTCCTTGAAGCTTTTCGAAAACACTATGGCAAGGAGCCGTTCATTCGGTTCTCGGATACTGCAATCCCCGAGATCAAAAACGTCAATCATACAAACTTCATCGACATTGGATTCCGGATCTACACCGACAACAACCAACTCATCATTCTCTCTGCCATAGACAATCTTGTGAAAGGCGCGGCGGGGCAGGCTGTGCAGAATATGAACATCATGTTTGGCTTCAGCGAAACGGAGGGACTTCTCTCGTGACAACACCCGCAATGAACGAATGCCCGGGTGGCATTACCGCACCCCTTGGATTTCGTGCTGCCGGTATGTATTGCGGCATTAGGAAGATCAAGAAGGACATCGCCATGATCGTTTCGGATGTGCCGGCGACCGTGGCTGGCGTTTTCACATTGAATAAGACACAGGCTGCACCGGTTCTCGTTGACAAGATTCAGCTCAAGGGCTCATCGGTATGTTCTGCAATAGTCGTGAATAGCGGCAATGCGAACGCCTGCACCGGAGAGCGAGGACTAAACGACGCATGGGAAATGGTACGCGCAACTGCGGTAGCGCTCAATGTTTCGGAAACCCAGGTAATGATCTCATCGACGGGCGTTATCGGCCAATATATGCCGATGGACAAGGTCTCGCCTGCGATCGCTGAGCTGGCCGGAAAACTCAGCAAGGATGGGAACGTAGCCGCTGCAGAGGCAATTATGACAACCGATACGTTCCCGAAAGAAGCTGCCGTCAAGTTTACGCTGGGAGGAAGGACGGTAACCATTGGCGGTGTTGCAAAGGGATCAGGTATGATTGCCCCAAATATGGCAACCATGCTGGCCTTCGTGACAACAGATATCGCTCTTGACCAGGTGTTGCTGACGAAAGCACTTCGGGGAGCAAATAACCGGTCGTTCAATCGAATTACTGTCGATGGCGACATGAGCACGAATGACATGGTTCTCGTTCTGGCAAACGGAATGGCGAGAAACACCCGGGTAACGGACAACTCGGAGGAATACCAACTCTTCGCCGCTGCGCTTGAATATGTGCTCATCAAACTCGCTAAGATGATTGCAAAAGATGGGGAAGGGGCGACAAAGCTCATTGAAATCATGGTGAAGGGCGCCAGATCTGAAGAAGAAGCGGCACAGGCAGCGAGGGCGGTGGCGAACTCAAACCTTGTGAAAACCGCCATGCATGGTGCTGATGCCAATTGGGGTCGGATTCTGGCTGCCGTTGGGTATTCCGGGATCGACTTCAATCCGGATAACGTGGAGATCTCATTTGGTGAACTGCCCGTCTTGCGGCGGAACTACGAGATCGTTCTTGATGAAGAAAAAACGAAGGATTTGCTGCTGAAAGACAATGTGATGATCGTGGTGAACCTGAATCAGGGAAGCCAGTTCGCCCGGTTCTGGACCTGCGACCTCACGAAAGAATACGTTCACATCAATGCGAGCTATCGATCATGATCGACCCTGCGAAGAAGGAAGAAGTGCTCATCGAGGCGTTGCCGTACATCCAAACGTACGAAGGGAAGACATTCGTCATTAAGTACGGCGGGGCGGTCATGACCGAAGAAC
>JBGPAN010000013.1:0-21554 GCA_041480785.1 Bacteroidota bacterium
GCACAACACTCCGTTCATCGTGTCTGAGATCTGTTGAGCCGTCGGCTTCGCATTATGATCCAGCATCGCAGCAAGCGTCATGATTTGTCCGGGCTGACAGTAGCCACATTGCGAGACTTCATGTTCAATCCATATCTTAAAAATCGGATTGTTCTTGTTCGCTGCCAGACCTTCGATGGTGGTGATGGATTTGCCGACGGCTTTCTGTATGGGTAGCGAACAAGATTTCTCCGCTTTTCCGTTAATGTGGACAGTGCACGCACCGCAGAGACCTTCACCGCAACCGAACTTTGTTCCCGTCAAACCGAGCGTATCCCGAAGCACCCACAGCAATGGCGTGTCCACGTCAACGTCCACGGTGATCTTTGTTCCGTTCACTTCAATTGAGTATCGTGCCATATGAATGTCCTGTTGAGGATCGTGTGACTTCCACAGCACACAAACCAAATAGTCATCTGCGGACGATGTCGCCACCCGAATGACCAGCCATTGTGTTGCCTCGAACCTGAATGTTCAAGGCGCCTTTGCTGATCACGACCCCGCATTTTTGAGTCTTGTTTCCGGTGTCACGGATTGTGTTGTTTTGAACGGTGATATCCTTAATACCTGAGTTAATGAAGAAACCGTAGCCTGAATCCTTCATTCCGTTGTCTTCCACGGTGTTGCCCACGAATATATTCCGATGGCTGTTGTTCGCTTCGCCGTAGTCGTTGAACCAAACTCCGTTGCGACCGTTTTGATACACATGATTGTTCACGAACGTGTTATCGGTGTCCTTTTTGTTGACCGATATTCCATCACGCTTGTTGTTGAACAGTTTGTTGTTCCTGAATGTGCTCATCTTCACTCTCCAGCAAAGAAATATGCCATCGAGATTATCATGCGAGCTGCATCCTTCGACCAGCGTGTTTTCGCACCCGGTCCCTGGATGAAAGCCCTTTCCAGTGGAATACAAAGCTTCGCAATTTCGTACTGTGACATTCTTGGTGATTTGCCAACTGAAAACGTCGCCGTTGAAATTCTTCGCTGTCACATTTTCCACCAGACAGTTCACGGCCCGTTGGAGGTATATTGCCCCTCCGCGGCAACCGCCGAGCAAATCGTTTGACTGCTTGTTGCCGTCCACAACAAGACTGGCGATCCGAACATTGTCTACTCCAACCGCTTCGACAACTGAGCATGTGTTTGACAATACGGCTTTGTGAGCGCAATCGTAGTCCCGGAGAGTGGGTTGATCAAGGAATATGGTGTTGCCCTCAATATCGATAATCGTTGCGACGGTCACATCGTAGTCGGATGGATACTGGGAATCCGACAATTGCACGCCCATCCCGGGCCTGAAGCCTCTGGCGTCTCGGACGGTGACCTTCAGCATCCCGTAGTCTGCATCAACAACCAGCAGGCTCTGATATCCATCAACCTTGCGAAGCACCGTTGAGTCTCCAGCACCGACGAGTGTTATATTGTTCGCCAATCTGATCGGTGCCGAGATCTTGTACATTCCCGGCTTCAATTCCACCGTGCCGCCACCGCGCTGCGTTGCCGCATCAACCACCAATTGAATGGCAGCCGAAGTGAATGCGGAGATGTCTGTAGAGCTTCCTGCAACCGAGATGCTATGTTTCACTGTTCTTGGTGAGATCAGCAAATCCCCATCGGCTAAGTCATTCGGTGCAGTCAGTGTTGTATCCGTGATAACCGAATTCTTCGCCACCGGTTGGGCAAAAACTCTGCCTGTTAGCACCATGCATACTATGAGTGACAGGATAACGTGAAACGTGTGCATTGTTAATCTCCCTGCGGACAGTGACATGGAGAACCAAACTACTTTACGTCGTCTTGCCCTTTCGGCTCAATCGAATTGCGTACGGTCGGCTGCCGAAATCGAATCCCTATTGAACTTCGGTTCCCTTCGCTTCGGTTGCTCTCTTTTTCTCAGCAACGCTCAGCGCCAGGAGCATGATTGCATTCTCATTGTCTTTTGTGAAATCAGCTGACTTCAGACTGATCTTTCTGATCTTTTTTCCAAACCGTGTATTCTCCCATTCAAACGCAAAAAACGTTACCGGTTTTAGCTTGTCCTTGGAACATTCAACGGCTGTTGCATCGTAAGCATACTTGTTCTGACTGTATTTGGCTTTTTCCTTTTCATTTCTTGCTATTCGTTGCTGCCATCTCCAATCAAGAATATTGATGCCGAATCGAATCGGAACTGTCTCCACAAAGCCATCTTCAAAGAGAATTTCGTACCAACCTAACAGATCAGCAGAATCGTCGAAGTTGAATATCATGTCATAGGCTTTTTTGTTCACAGCTTCCTTCGCACATGCATGCAGAAACATGATACTGCTGACATCTTCGTTCATTTCGAATACTTGAACTGCCTGTGAAAGCTTCTCGTCCTTCTGAGTCCTCACAATGACCGCTTTCTTTCCCTGCTCTGACGGAGGATTCACCTTGTAGAGCTTGTTGCCAACTCGTATTTCACCTGACAACAAGTCTGAGCTGTTGAGACTGTCAATTCCTCCGGTCAAGGAAGAATTGAAACGGGAGGAGATGTCCAATGTCTTCACCTGACACCCATTGTCGCTCGGCGAAACCTTACCGCTCAGACGTCTCTTGATTTCACTTATGAGGGGTTCAGATGCGAAAGCAAGCGAATCGACAGTGAGAGAATGTTTGGACCACAACAAATTGGCGCCGCCGAGAAAATCAAATATCTGATCTTTCCCTATGTTGCCTTCCGTTGTTCCCGCCCACGATGAAGGGGCGCCGCCCAATACTCCTTGGATTGTTTTGCGTTGATCCCATTGACCGATATCCGGACGCAAATTCCCATAAACCTGGCGAAAGCCAAACTCCGATACTTGCTTGTCGTTGTTGATGTCATTCCAGAACCAGTTGAAGATCAGTATGTCCTTCGGGATCAGTTTCTCTACCTGATCGGGCTTTAGCGAGGCCGGGATTTTATACTCGTAACCTGTTGAAGTTTTCCAGACTTGAAAGTTCTTCCCGTAGACGGATTCCAGAAGATGATCACCCCAAATTGCGACCTGAATTCCTCGCTTTGACAAGTACTTGTAGATGTTGTTGAGATCCTTCGCATAGAGTTCATTGTAGTCTTTGCCCCGGCACAAATCACAAACATCTTTTTCCATTCTCCACTCGTCATGACCGACATGAATCATCGACGGATGGATGACGTCGATATATTCGTCCAAAACATCAAAGTAGATTTCATAGATCTTGGGCTTTAAGGGACAATACGTATCAGGGTATGGTTGATTCAGGTTCTCGGCCAGGTCTTTATGGCCGGCAAGTAAATAGTAGGAATGCGTGAGTGATGGCAGTTCGGGAATCACTTCGATGTTGAATTGCCGGATGTAGTTTACCAGGTCTGCGACTTCATCTTTCTCAAGGATGAGCCCATCGGCATTATCCTGGTGAGACGAGTTCTGATACTCACGGTGTACTCCGGGCGGCCTGCCAAGCCTGCTGTACTTCAGATGGTCTGAGAATTCAACAGCACCGACATTCAATTCGGGATGTCGGTCCAAACGCATGTTCGCGTTCAATTCGAGAATGATCTTGTTGAATTTGTAGAAGGTGACGAACTCTTTTACAAACCTCTTGAAGAAGGAGATGTTGTCTCTTCCTGGTACGTAGAGTTTGATCCCCCTAAAGGGGTATCGCGGCGAATCTCTTACTGTGAGCTGAGGAATGCAGATTGACCCACCCTCTCTCCTCATTATTTGTCGAAGCGATTCCAATCCAAACAGCGCGCCCGCTTTTGTATTTGCTGCAACGACGACATCCTTACCTGAGACGGTAAGCAGGTAGCCTTCGTCGCCGAGTTCTTTCACGGCAGGCAGCAAGCCACGTCGCGTGCAGAAGACTCTTACCAGAGGATTCGCGAGGGTACCGATCAGAATAAACTTGTCGTTGATCCCAATCTGTAACCTTGACGCGAGTTTCACAGGTTGTCTGTACTTATCCGCAAATTCATTCGAGAGGAGTCGTGAGAGAAAGACATCAGCTTCATTTGGTTCTTCTTGAACCATTATGAAGGTGGATTTGTCAACCTCGAATTTCCCCTCACGAACTTGGACCTCCAAGGGGAGCGGAAATATCGACGGCTTTTCTTGGCCGAACGAATATCCGGCAATCCAAACCAGACAAGTCAAGACGAGCAAACATGAGGTTCGAAAGACTTTATTGATATTCATAGACAGACCCCTAGATTGTCAAGACCAAAACTCGGCGGCGCATCGGTGGGTGCTATTTTGCAAGCACCATTCGATGTGTTTCGACGAACGCCCCAGCCCTCAGTTGGTAGAAATACACCCCGGAGTTGAGATGCGTCGCATCAAAGGTCGCCTGATGCAATCCCGCCTGAAGCTCTCCATTCACAAGCGTTGCGACTTCCCTGCCGAGGACGTCAAATATCTTTAGCGATACAAACTGGCCGTTGGCAATTCGCCGGTCCTGATTTATCGGGTTGAGGTCTTGTCGCGACGAAGTCGCGACGAAAAATTCGATATTCGTTGTCGGATTGAATGGATTCGGATAATTTCCGATCAGCAATGGTTTGGAACTCATCAGACTGACATCCGTAGCTTGGACGGACGTTGCAATGAGTTTGTCCCTGAAATCGACAACATACGCTTGTATTGGGTAGGCACCCTTGTTCCAATCGCTGGCAAAAATCACTCGAAGGCCATCCGGCGAAGCACAGCCGTGAGCTTCTGCCAGGTATTGATCGCTCCCTGAGGAAAAAGCGTACTTGTTCACGCGGATGTTGCATATTCGTTCAACTCTCGATCCATCCAATTTCACAGCATCTATTTCATTAAGATAAGGCAAATACTGAGTGACCACCTGCAGGTCTTGATATGTGACAAATACCCAACCCGGTCGCTTCAAGTTTCGTCCTGATGTATGGCTTGCATACCCACTCTTCGTCAGGGGTGTAATGACACCATCTGAAAGTCTCCTTTTGATGACCAATCCACTATAAGGAGACTCCTTGCTGACACCCGCAATGACTTCATCACCGTTCTGATCGATCTGAACATCAAAATGACTCGGAATTTCATAGACCTCCGACCAAACAACTGTTCCATCGACCGCCCTTATCACCTTGATCGATCCAGCGCCATTGACAATGATAACATAGTTCCCCCTAGGTGATATTGTACAATTATCAAAAGTAAATATGCCAAGGCTCATGAGTTCAACATCGGGACCTTTTGTTCTCTTGTCTACATCAACCACGAACACTACACTCCTATTGTCGCTAATCCGTTTCCCATAGATAGCCACCTTCGTGCCGTCCCAACTGAAATTGCCTTCGCTCTCGCCGAACGAACAAGCGGTGTAGGCTCGCAAGTCAACCAATTCAGTATTGATATTCTTAACAACATCCCACTTTCCAAGATAGCAATTCCCCGACGTTCCGGTGTGATACATAATGTTTGGCTCCGTGTGGCTCCAGAGCAGGGACTCGCCGGGTTTCGTTCTGGTAAACAATACTTGATACGTATTTCCATCGAGCCAGAGATTGGGATAATGCCTGTTGAGATACATCATGCTTTGATCACAGTTCCATACGGAGAGTTTGGAGTATTCATGCCGTTCTTGATCAGCAGCCCAGACACTCCCGGGGATATTTGGTATAGGATCACCGGGATTACCGACAATCCGGGTGATCTTTGTTCCAAATGTGGGATCAATAACAGGCTGAAGATATTCTGGTTTGCTCAGCGCAGGGGCGGGCCAATACGTGGTGGTGTTCGTCAGGAGATTACAGAGAACATCTTGCGCAATCCCGTATGAAGAAACCGTGCTTAACAAAGCAACGAGTATTGTTTTCGTTCTGCACATAACGACCTCTCCCAATACAGTTCTTTCCCGCAATGTTGTTCTGTCGCCGTACTGCGTGATGAGTTCCTGAACTCATCTTTCTTAAGGCATCATCTGATACTACTTTGCCAACACCAGCTTCTTTGTCTCGACGAAACCCCGTGCTGAGCTTGTCGAAGCATCGCCGGCGCGCAATCGATAAAAATACACCCCACTTGGAAGCGACGAAGCATCCCAGCGGATAGTGTACACTCCGGCTGGACGCACCTCGTTCACCAGCGTGGCAACCTCTCTGCCGAGGACATTAAATATCTTTAGCGATACAAACTGGCCGTTGGCAATTCGCCCGTCCTGATTTGTCAGGACGAGGTCTCGTCGCGACGGAGAATTCGAAAGTTGTTGTTGGGTTGAACGGGTTGGGGAAGTTCTGAGAAAGTAAAAATTGGGTTGGTTGCGTTTTTTCTTCTTTTACGTCAGTGACATTCAGGTAGCTTGACAATCCAGTCACGACGCCCCATCGATCCGCTCCCGAGCCATCGTAGCGATCTTTGCTTAACCAACTTGTGTACTCCGTAGATGATTGATCCCATGGATACCAGAAAGCACCATCAAGTTTTTTCCTCTCAAGTACCAGTTGACCCCAATTTTGCATTTCTGATGCAGAAGGCATTCGATATGCAATACCATCTGTGGCAAATGTCTGCAGTGCAAAGAAGAGCTGCATATTGAGCCCTCTCTGCTTTATGATGTCATAGTCGTCATCAATTTCCTTAAGAGCATCGGCCATCGTACCTTCCTGTGTCCCAAACCAATGTTTGTAGATTCCCGCGACATCCATTATCCCATCTTCAATTTTTGTATTCGGTCTCTTGTCATAATAAGCCATGTCATTCATGTAAACAAAGAGCTTAACATGAGGTGCAACGTTCTTTAAGGTGGAATAAAGGGCTTTCATTTGTGCCGCAGTGAACGGACTTCCGTCATTATAGAACGGCTCATGCGACATGAGGAGAGCTAAGAGAGCCTTTCCTCCCGACGTAACATATCGCTCGGCGTAATTCAACACATTCAATCCTTCAGAAATATCCCACTGCCATTGAGCAATCTTCCAAGCCCAGGGGGTCCATTGATGCCCATGCCCTTCAGACCAGATAATAAGTTTGATGCCGTTCTTTTCCGCTTCACTCAAAGCATTTTTCCACGACAAAGTGTCTGATGGAAGCTCGATCAGCGCGAAATTGCCCTTCAATGAATTCTTCAAAAATGAATACTGACTTGGCTCTATGTCATGAACGCCATAGTATCGAAGCGCGGTTTGGCCAAAACACATGGTGCTCAAACACGCCAACATCAATGCCACGAACGCCCTGTTTGTGATCTCATTCACCGTTGGCCTTCAATCTCAGCTATGAATTGCTCGAAGATTTACTTTTCCAACACCAGTTTTTTTGTCTCGACGTAGTTGCCGGCGCGCAGTCGGTAGAAATACACACCACTTGGAAGCGATGAAGCATCCCAGCGAATAGTGTACACTCCGGCTGGACGCACCTCGTTCACAAGCGTGGCGACTTCCCTGCCCAGAACATCAAAGACCTTTAGTGATACGAATTCGACATTCCCAATTCGTCCGTCCTGATTTAGCAGGACGAGATCTCGTCGCGACAAAGTCGCGACGGAAAATTCGAAACTCGTTGTCGGGTTGAACGGATTCGGGTAGTTTTGCAGGAGAGAAAAGCTGGTTGGCCGCGTGTCTTTCTCCTGAACACCAGTGATTGAGACGTACTGTGAGAACTGACGTACGACGCTCCATCGATCCGCCCCCGAGCTATCGTAACGGTCTTTACTTAACCAGTTCGTGTAACTCGTCGACACTCTATTCCACGGATACCAGAATAGGCCGTCCAGCTTTTTCTTTTCTACGACTTTGGCAGCAAGGTTTTGCATTTCCGCCGCCGAAGGCATTCTGTAGTCCGGGGTAGCATACCCAAATGTCTGCAATGCAAAAAAAAGCTGCATGTTCAGCTTTTTCCTTTGGATGAGATCGTAGTCATCGTCAATTTCCTTTAACAACTCATCCATGGTGTTTTTCGTACCGAAACAATGCTTGTATGTACCGCAGATGTCCATAATCCCATTTTCCATTTGCTTTGAAGCGTCTCTCGCGTCGTAATAGGCCATGTCATTCATGTAAATGTATGTCTTGACATGGGGAGCCACGCTCTTCATTGCAGAGTAGAGCAACTTCAGTTGACTGCTGCTAAAGACTGTCTCCCCTTGGCTATAAAAGGGTTCATGCGACATGAGGACGGCGAGCAGAGCTTGACCTCCCGATGCGGTGTACTGTTCGGCAAATTTCAAAACATCCATACCCTCAGATAAGTCCCAATCCCATTTCAGGAAACTGAAGGCCCATGGAGTGTATCGCTGCCCATGACCCAGGGGCCAAATAATGAGCTTCAGATTGTTTTTTTCTGCGTTCGCCAAAGCAGATTTCCAAGTCACGGTGTCGGACTGAAGTTCAACCAGGGCAAAATTTCCCTTGAGGGAGTCCCGCAAAAAAGAGTATTGATTGGGCTCAATGCCATCAACACCATAGTATTTCAAGATTGTCTGGCCGACGCAAAGGTCAATCTGGAGCGAAAGCGTCAACACAAGGAGAATTCTCAATTTCATATCTGTCCCGATTCGTACTCTCACACTATCTCTTCCACTCCTGTCTCAAGAACTATCTCAGCAGCAGCATTTTCTTCGCGGCCCTGGCATTGTTGCCGATGAGGGTGTAAATATACAAACCAGAAGACAAGCTGCCTGCGTCAAAACTGACAGCGTAGTTCCCTGGCGATATTTCATTGTCAAATAATTTCGCCACTTCCTGCCCAAGCACATTGAAGATTCTCACCGAGTATGATCCTGCTTCAGGAATACTGAATTGAATTCGCGTTGTCGGATTAAACGGATTAGGGTAATTCTGCCTGAGAAGGAATTCGTTTGCAGTATTTCCGCGCTCAGGAATTCTTATGTCAATTGCTGTGGCCAAAGAGTCAGCCATGGCACCTCTGTAATGCACACCTACCGTTCCCGGCCAACTCAGTCCTTCATACGATGCGCCTTGAGCGGTGACGGAACTGGTTCGTGGGAAGTATCTCTTCCATGTAGCTTCACCGCCATCATAGCTTCCATGTACTATCTTGTTGACATCCATCTGCGGTTCGACTTCCAACCCGTGGCTCTCCCAATCTGTCCCGGATTTTGAGCGAAAATCTGCTAAGGTGGAGAAACTTGAACCATTTCCGAATTGATAGAAAAGAGGAAACGTATTGGGTTGTGGCTGATGGTAGGTAGTATCGAGAAGACGATACATGACGTCTCCATCATAATGCGCACCAGAGGAAGCCAGTCGCGCCCTAAAACAAATGCGATCATCCAGGATGAGGAAAATGTTGTTGTACACGTACAAATTAGGACCGCTCTGCACTTTTGATGGCAATTCTGCGGGGTCAGAACTATAACCGCTTCTTCTGTGGACCGTGGTATTGTTGTAGACTTTCCACTTTGCCGGGTACGTATCACCATGACTGCCGAAAGCATCGATAATCTGCCAAACCGGCCAATTGCTTGCACGGTAGTTTCCTGTTCTCCCGCCATGCTGATACTGTGAAGCATCGATAATATTGTGATGAACGTAGACATCGCCGTCGGTTTTAGTGTCCGTGAGATCAAAATCGCATGACACTCCTTCACCGATACGCCACATGATATTGTGCGCTACTTCAACGTTCTTTACTATTTTGAACGTTATAGCGTCATCCCGAAGCCTATAGAATTCATTGTAGAGAATCCTTGTGTTCTCTGTTCCTCCGGACAAATCCATGGCATCAAATGAATCATGAAACCGATTATGGTGTATATAGAAACCTGGCGCCGGTCCGGAGATCGCCTCTGCCTGAAACTCCGGATACGCCTCGCCCACTTCCTGGTCTTTGTTCTTTACATCGCACCAATAGACATAATCAGGGAGGCCGTTGTTGAAGTCACAGTTATGAATTTCAAAATCGCGCGCCGTTGGTGCAGCACTCGATCCTCGTAGCACAAAACCGTAAGCACTATAATTGAATGAACAACCATCAAATTCAAAATTCGAACTGTTCCCTGGTGTGTCGAAGAGATACTTTGCATGCGAGATGGTCAGATTATTGACTTTCACGTTCGATGCATTTGAAAGCGTGAAGAGTGTTCCAGTAAACGAAATGGACATGCGATGATGGTTTGGATCGATATCTGCTGGTATGGGACTGATGGGCTTGCCAAGTGGATCAATCAGATCATTCGGGTTGTTTTGCAGACGCATGTATATATGACCGTCAAAATAATACATGACTCCCGGCCCCTGATACATTGGAGTAAATCCTTGGACCGGGCCATAATTCGTAGACTGTAAATTCGTCATGCTCGCGTATTGAACAAGTTGGATTCCGTCATCGAGCAGCCAGGCATTCGCATAACCGCTGCCAGGATAGATGTCTTTCGTGCGGTACAGATTTGTACTTGCATCGTAGAGTTCCCATTTGTCATTCGGAGCTGCTCTAAAGTCTGGGATCCCTCCCGTAATCTCAACCTTTTCCCGTGCATAGGCAGAGATCACGATTCCTGATCTATTGCTAATGCTCAGTCCAGTCTCGTAGTAAACACCCTCTCGTATATAGAGAGTATCATTGTTGACGAGTTTTGTGAGAGCATACTTCACTGAGAACCAGGGGTGATCGATCGAGCCGGTGTTTGAATCTGAACCATTCACTGCAACATAGTAGGTAGAAGCTGAGATCTTGCTCGCCAACAGGAGAAGAATCATGACAGTGAACACTTCTATCGGAACTGCTTTTGATCTCTTCACAACAGTCTCCTGGCAGTTATTCAATCTGCAATCCATGTTGTTGCATCGCGTGAATCTCGGCAAGGGCTAACAGCATCAATCCATTGCCGTGATGATCGTCGTCTTGCGTTGGCCTCGTATTGTAGTAGTCGAGATCCAGCCCAATAGATGTGCTTCTGCTCACTCTGTTGATACCACCGACCTTATTAATTTCCTGTTTGAGACCTTTGAGTGCTTTTTGCACCACTGTCGAATACGATGTATCGAGCCATCCCTTATTGATCCCTCTCGCAAGAGCGTACGTAAACTGCGCACTGCTCGAGGTTTCAGTTCCCCACGTAAGTTCGGGATGATCGATGACCTGATGCCACAAACCCGATGCCGATTGATATCTGCGCAGTCCGTCTATTTGTTTTTTACAGACCTCCATTACCTTACTGTATTTTGGATGTTCTTTCGGCAAGACCGACAGCACCTCGGCAATTGCGACCGCAACCCAGCCGTTTGCTCTTCCCCATTTGCAGCAGGTTGGACTCTTCTTATCCACAAAATACCCATGAAACCAAACTCCATCAGTATCCTGTAGATATGACGCGTAATTGATTATCTGCTGCGCAGCATCATCGAGAAAAGAAGCGTTCTTCTTGTATTCAGCCCACCGTATCAAGAAGGGTAAGCTCATATAGAGATCATCTGCCCAGATTGTCAAACCATCCGGAGAATTGGGTCTCCAAAATGTTCCGTCCTTCAGCCGAAATTGCACGTTCGTGACATAATTCCCCATTATTTCTACGAGTTGGTTCACATGATCTGAAAACTCAACATGGTGTCGGAGCTTACTCTCAAGAATCGCTGCACCCATCGCTCCGCAGTCATCCAGCATATCAAGCCGCCAGAGTTTTTCAAAACCAGCCGTTTTGTAGACTGTTCCAAACTGCATTTTCTGCCAGCGCAGATAAGCATACATATCAGCAGAAATGCGATTGTTATCATTTACAAACTTCATGATCCTATCGTCACCCGTAATGTCATAGACACGCTGCATTGCCAACAAGGTGACGCCCGTAGGATACGACCAGTACATGGTCTTCGGCAGCGTTGCCTTTTTCACTGCATCCCAATCGCCTTTCGTATACTCTCCATCCTTCAGTTCGTTCTCCTGGATTTGGTGATTGGTGATCAGATTCATCAACTCCAACACCGAACGCTCCTGAACAACTTCATTTGACTTCGTTTTGTCTTGGGAATGAATACCCGGACAAGAAGTGAGGGACAATGCAATTGCCAAAGTAATCTCGCAGGCTATCGTCTTATGACTAAACATTACACCTCCTCAGACTATTCTGACGCGAGAGCAACGCCATCCGATAAATCGGACGGCTTGACTATTACCCAACCCAAAGGGTTTCGCGCTTCCCAAGTCGTCGACTCAAGTCGATGACGGGCTTTTTCGGCAACATCCTCACTCTCGCTTCCATTTGTTGCCTAGACGACGAAATCTAACAATACATCTTGTCCGAAGGACTCCTTCCGAGGAGGCGGCACTAATACGCGGCTAAGCGTTTTACTGTTCGCACCATCGCTGAAATGTTCTCTTCTGGAGTTTGCCTTGGAACCATTTCACCGGAGCTGAATATAAATTCCCCGCCGTCTTTGCACGTCTTCATGATCCGTTCAACTTCATGTTCAACAATCTCCGGCGTTCCTTTCCACAGAACCTTGATAGGATCGATATTGCCGCTGATCGGAACTATCCCTTTAGTTGCTTCACGAATTTCTTTTATGTCAGCGTCAGGGCCGATATTCTCATAACTGTATCCCAGCGGAAAATGGGATCGAACGTGGTCCACGCTGATTTCACTATTGTGGAGCCACATGATGATGTCAATCTCCTTCTCACAATATTCTATCAGTTCTTTGGTCACAGGGAGTATGTGCTCCTTGTAGAGATCAACGGACACCATAGAACTAAAGGCATTGCAGTCACCAAGCCAGATTGCATCGGCGCCTGCCTCTTTTTGAGCCTTGACATATCTCACATAGAATTCTTTCCAACACTCCATCGCATCGTGCAATAGATCTTTGTCGGTCAGCATCAGAGTCATCGCTTCTTCGATGCTCCACATCAAGCCAATCGCACTGAACGGAGCGGCGCATGAACCTGTCACCAATACGGTATCACCGAAGTATGCTTTCAACTTCTCAATTGCTTTCAGTTTTTCGGGGATACGTCCATCCTTATAGGGATCCATGGTGCGTACTCTTGCCAGACTCTCCCTGCCGACAGGCAGGTATTTGTACGTTCCACGGAGGATATTTCCTTCGCCCTTGACACCGACTCCTATGGGCTCAAATTCAAAACAATCATCTATTTGCACCCACGCCCAATCGTAATCAAAGTGTTCAACCGCGGCTTTGGTGACTTCAAAGATCTTATCACCATCCTGGCAGAATTCCTCATAGCAATACTTGCCATACCACTTCACATCGAACTCCTCACTGGCGGCAGTACACGGAATTCTTGTTGGCAATTTCTTATTCCTGATTGCCTGAAAATCGTCTATGACACCTTTGTACGCCATAGAAAGCTCACTCTGTGCTATTTGATTTTCGGGAAACGCTCAGTTCTCAAAGTGTCTTTCGGTCGGAGCGTTGAAATACTGGAACCGAACTCTCGTGCCTCCGCGTCCCTAGTGGGTTGCCTGTTTCTCCGATTCAAAAGAATCAAATAATGTACCTGTTACCGTATATGATTTGTAGATGAGCTTGTTGTCCCGGAATGAAATAACCTGAAAGAGCTGGTGCTGAGTCCCGGTTTTCACCATAAGGCTATCATATTTCGGGTTATGATCATATCCCCTGGGACCGCACACTGACACCACATACACAGTCCCCTTTTCATTGTCGCCAACAATCTTTCCGTTTCTCAACTTCTTGCTTCTCGCATAACCATGATCATGGCCGGTAAGAACGAGATCGACCGAATATTTGTCAAAGAGAGACATGAAGGCATCCCGCGTGAAGCGGCCATCGCGGCCCTTGGCAATCGAGAATACCGGCTCATGCATCGCGGCGACTGTCCATTTGTTTGGATTCGTAGCGAGGACTTTTTCAAGCCAAACCGACTGCTCCTTCAATGCCATTTGAGCATCAAGCATGATAAATCGAACTCCCTGATAATCGACATAGTATACTCTTCCTTCTGATCCTTTTGGTCCGTTCTGAGGAAACGTGAAATGCGCCCTCCACGTCGGTAAGAACACGTCCCACCGCACCACACCTTTTGTTTTCAGCGCATACTCATGGCTCCCTGGTGCAACAATGCTCGGAATAATCGAATGAATAAATCCCGTGGCGTAGAACCATTCCACCCAGTTTCTATCGTATTGCGGGAGGTCGAACATATCGCCTATAAACAGCCAGAACTTGGCTGTGGGAGCCATCAGCAGAGCTTCTCTGAACACTCGCGAGATCATGTCCTTTACTTCGTACTGAGGGTCACCAAAAAACACGAAATCGAATGGTGCCTCTTCGTCTTTCGCAGTTGTAAATTGATTCCACTCGCTCCATATCGTTTCTCCCCCAACACGGTAGGCATAGAGCTTGTTGGGGCTCAGTCCTTTCACAATTGCAGAGTAGGAGTATATCGACGCTTTTGTATCCAATTCGAATTTCTCTGACGTCGCTGGCGTGCTCACAGCACTCTTTTGAAACTCTGTCCAATCACCCGCCTCAGCAACCTGAACAGCAGGATTCTTTACCTGTTCGTTCGTCCGCCAGGTTACCGCCACACTCTTCGATGGTTCAGCCGTAAGATTGAGGACTATTCTTTGCGGAACTTTGTTTTGCACCTGGGTCTGCCCATTGGAGAGACAGACACAGAACATCAATGCGATGATCAAGAGCGGAAGAAACTTCGTTTTCAATGGTATCTCCCGTGCGTTTTTCAAAGTCGACCTTCTGGAAACGGCACTAGCCGCTTGCTGAAAAACCTTTTTCGTGAGCCATCCGATAAATCGGATGGCTCAATGCTTACAAAACCCAAAGGGTTTCGCGTTTTCAAAGGCGTCGACTTCAGTCGATGACGAGCTTTTCGAGCTGTCCTCTAGATCTCGTGAACAAGATTGCCCAATTCTTGTTTTAGGATATTGTCTTGCGGAAACGCGTGTCCGAGATGCTGACGGAAGCCCTCGGCAAAGGAAACCCCGATTTCTTTTCCCCGCTTTGCCGACAGTTTCTTCAACGAAGAATTGATGTAGTCGTCGATTTCGTGATGCGTTTGCAGCCAACTCTGCTGGCTTTGGTGGCACCTGAACATTTTCTCCTTTGTCTGCATTGTGCTGCTGATATTTACGATCGTCGAAGCTTTGATTTCGGTACCAAGAACGTCCTTTCCTTCGATAGGATCGAAGTAATAAACATAGGGCATTTTCATGAACGGTTCTGCTCCATTTGTAGCGATGTTCGGGATTCCTGCAGAAAAACACGCCGTGCGCACAACAGCACTCGTCATTTCATGGTCAATCATGTAGTCCTGCGGACTCATGGTAAACACGATTGTCGGTCGAACCTGCCTGATCAGTCTGATGACCTTCAAAAGCGTTGGTCGGTCGTAGGCTATGAATATGTCATCGCATTCCATACAGTGATAATTGCTGCCCAGCATCCTGGCCGATGCCGCAGCCTCCGCTTTGCGGATGTTGCTGATTTCTTCTCTGCCTAGGGTTGTGGAGCCGCAATCCCCGGGCGTCATGGTAGCGAATTCTATGTGCCACTGCTTTTCGCGCAACAACGCCAATGTCCCGGCACAGAGAATCTCGATATCATCAGGATGTGCACCAACGGCTAAGGCCGTTCTCGTGGATATGTCATTCATCGATGACCTCTTATTCCCTTGGATATTCTACACTGAATTTGCGTTCGATGGTCTTTGAGAGCGACCTATTTTGGGCCGTGATCTTGATCTTCGTGAGCGTCGGTGTGAGCGCAACGACGGTTCTAAACAGCCCTTCTGGAGAAACAGGCGCCTCCTTTTCATTCACAAGAACCTTTGATTCGGGATCGGTCCATCCTGTCACTTCGATGAGAATCTGGCCATAGACCAGTTTTGAATTCGCCTGAGGAGTGGTCTGTACATAGAGCCTCGGGTATTTCCTGAGGTCGAGAATCTCGTTGAGTATTTCTTTTTTCGTGTTGTAAAGAAGGCTCGGATCGCGAGAGAATTGAGTCGTCGTTGCGATCACTTGTGAAGCCAACTCTATTCCCCTCTGTTCTGGCTGTATCCAGGCGCCATGTGGTGCGATCTCTGTTTTCAGGTTTGCTATCTCTCGCTCGAGCAACCACAAGTATTCATAATCTGACAATCCGTTTCGTTCTTGTTCCCATCGTATGGAATTGACAACGCCGTCTTTCAGTGGGTAGACGATCGCATTTGCTCCTACTCCGTACTGGGGTTCATCCATGTCCTTATAGGGATCGTTCCCTACCCAACTATTAAATCCATAATGAAGATAGCCTGTTATGCCAAATCTGTAGTTCAACCAGTGCAGGATCCGTGTCTCAATCAACGGAGAATCGATAAACCGGTTTGGATACGCATTGGTGGTCATTGCCATATAGTACCAAAGCTCATTCCCCTCACGTTGAGCCTTTTTGAAACTGTCCCACATGTTGGTAAGATGATCCAGTTTGGGCACCCACACTTCAAGACGGTCATTGAAAAATGTTCCTTCCAAAGCCTCGATTCGTTTCAGTGATGGTGCATATGTATGAACATACTCCGAGGCCTCCCGCCACGAGACGATGTTGACATTGCATGGTTCGTCAGCTATATGAAAGACCGTTCTGTCGAGCCATCCTATTTCTCTGAGGTGTTTTTCAAATGCAGGCAAGAACTGGGGAAGGTACTCCTCCCCTTTCATTTTGATTACACGGGCGGTCACTTTGTGGAACACGTCGAAATCCCGTAAGACGATTGTTGTGCTCCACCAGTCTTCAGCGAATCTGGCCACAAATCCTGTTTCCAGCCGCGTCATTGTTCCCGTGCGTTCGAAAATCCTGATCCAGCGATCATAATTTGAAAAATCGAACTCGATGTTTTTGTCTGCCCCCACGCTGGCCGAAACCGCACTCAGGTCGACACGAAACACATTTTGCCGATGTTCCGCCATATTTCGGGCATACACTTCAACCAACGCAAAGAACTTTTCATCAAATTCTTTGCCATACTCGTGATACTTGCTGCTGATTGAGTACCAATTGGTCGTAGAGAGGTGCGACATCTTCGGCATCTGGAGCGGAAACACCTCAATTCGCAGCGGGATTGACTGAGATCCTTTGTCTGACGAAACCGTGATTTTCCCGGAATAAGAATTCGGCGGAACATTGTTCGGGATGTGGATGGTCAGCCAAATGGATTGGTAACACCCTTTTGCGATTGATTTTGATTTTTCCCTGGAAAGATAATCCGGAAATATTGCGGGGGCTTGCCGAAGTAATGATTTGCCGGTAGTCAAATCAGAATTGATTGCTAACGGGATGCCCTCGACGAAATTGCACTTCAACGCTCCCGCCGGGATGAACAGACTGCTTTCACTGCCCGCGAGATTCTCAGTCAGCACGGTTACATCTTTCAGGTCGGCTTTGGCAAAGACAACGCATTGGGCGGAGAGTATTTCATCCCTTATGCCGAAGAGATCAATCCGCGAATTCGATGCCGGCAGCTGATAACCATCGGCGAACACTTTCTCCAAATCACTGACACCAGTAAGCTCAAAGGGTACGCCCTGAGCAAATAATGAAGCGCCGGCAAGAAGCAGAACTATGAAAGTAGTTTTCATCAATCTGTTTTCTTTATGTTTTGATAACGCAGATAGACTTTCGCGACCTTCAAGGTTGAGTTGGGCTCACCTGCCGTGATCTCGAAACGCACCTTTGTGTCGCTGTCATACTCCTTCACCAATGAAATTGGCGCCCATCCCCATTCGTTCCAGCTGACGACATATTCCTGAGTTCTTCCTTCATACTTCAGAAGCAGCTTTTCAGGCTTTGGTGAATCAGTCAACACCAACAAGCAGAGTTGAAGGGGTCCTCTTTTTGTCATTCCAAGATCCACGATAAGAGGCTTGTTTCCGAGCTCATGGGCAACGAGTCCGCGATAGTTCACCCCCTGATCGACAGAAAACTTCGTATCTGTTTCAAAGTCTTCGAATGACGGACCGTCGGGAAGAGCCTGCATCTGCATCGTCTCTTGCTGACCCGTTTGCAGAATGTTGTTTGAGAGACTGAGCTTCCCACACGTGCCCTGCTCGACTTCAAAGAGAGCGTTCGCCACACCCCGTGAGCGACAGTAACTTGCGGCAACGCCATCCGTGTTTCTGAGATGGACGAGCGGTGTGTTGGCGCTCTTCACTTCCCCCTCGACCACGAGGATGCTTGCATCATTTACTCTGTCGAACGCAAGAGGCGGCCGCTTCTCCTTGTCCGTTGCATACATCGCAATATTCTGCAGCCGAAGTCCCTCGACATTTCTGCAATAGAGAGCATACGCCGGCAGCTTCTGGAACATTCTGGCGTAGGGATATAAGAACTCCGCGAACGGTACCTTGTTGTATGGCACTGGCGCTTCTGTCTCTCCGTACTGAACTGTGTAATTGTTGACCGTTACGTTCGTTATTTTCTTACCGTGCAAACCCATGATGCTCGATGGATATTTTGCGTTGACGACAGAGATGTTGCTGAGGGTAATGTCTCTCACGTCATCAACTTTGCTGACATACTGTCCCGGCTTGTATGGCCGTGCACGATTACCTAATCTGATAAAAAACGGCGTCGCGACATTGATCATGGTAATGTTGTCTACGACAATATTCTGCATCATGCCGCCGTCTACCGTCATCAGTTCGATGCCTGCATGATGTGGAAGGTCTCTAATCGTGCAGTTACTGACGGTGATATTCCGGAATCCCCCGTTTGATTCAGTCCCGGTTTTTATTGCCGAAGCTCTCGTTCGGATTACACAGTTCGTTATGGTAATATCTTCGCAGAGGACATCGCTGGTTGCTTTCATCACAATTGCATCGTCTCCTGTCGAAAATCGAGAATTGGAGATCGTGACTCGTTGACAGCAATCGATATCGAGCCCATCCCTGTTTGCGTCAGCCCCGTTTTCAATAACGATGCCGTCAACATTCACATCTCTGCAACCGAGGAGATGGAGAGTCCAATTGGCAGACTCTAAGAGATGGACATCACGAATAATCACATTGTCACAGTCCACCAACCGCATCAGGAATGGACGCATATTCTGAGGATTGCCGGTCAGGAAATTCTTCAAACCGTTTCCATTGATTGTACCCGGGCCAGTGATCGAAATGTTCTTGGCTCCCTCGGAAAAAACCACGAAGTGTTTGGCGTAGAGACCATTAGTACGTGATTCGTATTTGTGTATGATCTCCTTATAGTCCGCGATATTCGGGCTGCCGATTATTTCTGCTCCGGCCTGCACGTGCAAATCGATGTTGTCTTTCAAAATCAGGGTGCCGACGTTATATTTGCCGGGAGGTACGGTGACAACGCCAACGCCATTCTCATAGGCCTCGTCAATGGCACGCTGAATGGCTGCTGTTTCCAGGCTCGTGCCATCTCCTTTAGCGCCAAATGTTTTCACGTCAAGCTGCATTTGTGCTGTGAGCATCATCGGACAGCACACCAACGCCACAGCAAACAATACTTGCATTCTTTTCATTGACTCAGCTCCGGCAAGGTCACTAAATTTTGTTTTGCAGGCTGTTGTTCACAAAACCCCAAACGTCAAGGGGCTGTCCCAAAAGTACTTTCGACCATCGATCTCACCCTGGATTCGTCCCCCATCGACGATTTCGATACTTCACACGGTCGAAACAACATCTTGACCAATGTTTGGGACAGCCCCACTTTGAAAGAGCGAAAGCGCTTTACACCGCTACTGCTCTCTTTGCTACTTTTTTCGCCGCATTCCTCATCCCCTGAACCATCATGTCGATGTCATTGTCGGTCAGCCTCGGGTGCATCGGCAAGTTGAATTCTCGTTTATAAAAGAACTTCGAGGCGTTCGGACATTGATTAGGATCATATCCCATCTTTTTCAGTCCCGACAGATGGAATGTCGGCTGATAGTGGAGGATTCCCTGAATGCCTTCTTCCTTGTACAGGACCCTCAAGAAGTCATCACGACTTGCACCCAGTTCATCCTCTTCGACGCAAACCGTGTAGAGGTGAAAGACATGCTTCGCCCATTCTTCTTCGAACACCGGACTGATTCCTTCAATCCCGGTGAGTCCCTTTGTGATCTTATGACCGATTTCCCGACGCTTGTTTGTCAACATTTCAAGTTTGGCAAGCTGCGTGATTCCAACTGCCGCTTGAATTTCATTCATTCGGTAGTTGTTCCCCCAATGTCCCTTCCACGGTTCAACGTCGAAATGAGACGGGAGCCAATAGTCGAGGGCGCTCTCTTTTTTGATTGCGGTATCTCCAAAATGCCATTCGGTTTGTCCAGCGGCCCAGTCTTTCAGGTTCATACAACGAAGCTTATCGATACCTTCCGCAAATTCATCGTTGTTTGTTGTGATCATACCACCCTCGCCGCATGTCGTCATATTCTTGAGCGAGTGGAAGGAAAACACACCGACATCACCAATGCTGCCGGCTTTTCTTCCTTTGTACTCAGCGGCATGGGCATGCGCACAGTCTTCCATAACGAATAGTTTGTGCTTTTGTGCTATTTCCATGATCGGATCCATGTCCACCATATGACCACCATAATGGACGACATAGATTGCCTTCGTCTTGCTCGTCACTTTCTCAGCGACCTTCTTGGGATCTATGTTGAACGTCCGAGGATTGATATCCGCATAGACCGGCTTCGCCTTTTCTTTCAGGACGACCAATGATGTCGCGATGAAAGTAGTGGGAGTGACGATGACTTCATCCCCTTCTTTGATGTCGAACAATTGTGTGGCGACGTGCATACCCGTTGTACAGCTCGTCGTTGCGCGTGCATGCTTAACACCACACATCTTTGCAAAGGCTGTCTGGAACTGGGTTGTTTTCGGACCCATGGTCAGAGTGTCGCCATGCAGTGCTTCGATGACCGCCTTCTCCTCAGCTTCGTCGTAGATCGATCCCATGAACGCATAGGGCACTTTGAGTACAACGCCGTCGTTAGTGGCGTAGGAGCTGGTAATACCCCCCTCTGTTTCCCCACCCGATACATGTTTTTTTTCTTCAGTTTTCATCTTTGTAACCTCCCATGTTGTTAGACGTGAATTGTGATTCCATTTCCTTTTGCGGATTCATGCGCCTTGAGAACTAACTCGAGATTATGGAGAGCATCATCGCCTGTGCTTCTCGGACCGCTCAGAATAGACTGAGTATGCTTTTGGACCACCGCCTGATAGATGTTCTGCACTTTCGCCACTTTCACTTTCTTGGTGGACAAATGAAAGTCATCGATCTCAAGCCGAAGCGGGATTGGTTCTCCAGAATGCCCTGACAGTTGAAACAACGTGCCGGAGCCGCGCAGATTTTTCTTGCTTCCGTACACTTCATAACCAAGATTCAGCAATGTGCTCTTCCCCGAGCCGCGTGGTTCGCTGAAAGAAACCCGAATCGTGCCTGTCACATTCTTCTTCGTTGTGAAGTTGATGTACGAACCATTCTCTGCCTTAATATTGATCACGGGCGGGGTATAGACCGCCTGAACTGAGATGATCGCGTCTTCCAACAGAAATTCCGCCATATACATGCAATGACTCGCCACGTCACCGATGGGCCCGCCAAC
>JBGPAN010000014.1:0-21378 GCA_041480785.1 Bacteroidota bacterium
GCCCTCGACGTGCAGAAAATGGGATTAGTGTCCGGCAGCGTCGACTATACCTACCAGGTTGCCGATGGAAACGGTTCCGACCCGTACCAGGCATACTATGACGCTCGCAACCGTGACGAGTCAACGAAGTCGTTGGTTCCGCTCAACTGGGACCAGCGTCACGTTCTGAATGCGGTCATTTCGATTGAGGATGAATCGTGGGGCCTGACGTCAATCAACAGGTTCGCATCAGGGATCCCGTACACGCCGACAACGACATTTGACCGCACGCGCAACATCCAGATGATGAATCAGGGAAGAAGGCGCGGTGAATACAACATGGACGTGCGCCTTTACAAGAACCTCGATCTGTTTGGGCTCCGGACAACTTTTTTTGTGTCGGTTGAGAACGTCTTCGACGCCCAGCGGATCGACTATGTACCTGAACTGACTGAGCAGGAGCTGAGGACGCACGAGTCTCGGGAACGCTTCAACTCGCTGTATGATTATCGCTTTGATCCGTCTTCACAGCCGAGACCGCGCCTGGTCAAGATTGGCTTCAGAACGGGATTCTGACATATCCCAGATGCGATCATTGTCTTTGAAAAAGAACGACATGGATAAGCGTATGAAAAAAGAGCGAATCCGCCAGGTGGCAAAACTGCTAACAATTTTGGCGGTGATCGGTTGTGCGGAGGCATTCGGGCAGGTCAACACGGGCGTGTACATCGATCCCAACAGGGGAAGCAAAGCCTACCGAAAAAGTCTGATCATGAACAGGAACAAAGTTGAGTCCATTGTTGGCAACTGGGGAACCTTTGGAAGGGTGAGCGATCCGATGTCGGGTGTGTGGCCGATAGGAACGGGACATGGGCACGTGCACGAGATGACGATTCTGGTCAGCGCCGAGGTTTTCAGCAAGGACGGACAGCGACTGCACATCACGAGTGAATCGTACGGTGAGTTCTCTGATCGGGCTCCGGATGGAAAAGAATACTGGTGGAATCCGCTTCCGGGATATGCGAACGATCGGCGTCGATATCAGGACCCCACCACCGGGAGGACTGACACAACGTCGAAAATCGCGACGAGTGTCGACCCGACGACCTGGCCTGCGACGTGGCCGGGCAAGGATGCTTCCTGGAACAACCACTGGTTCGGCTACTTCGGCAAGGATCAGTTTACCGCCGATCAGGAATGCATGTATGTCATGGATGATTCCTATAATTCCGAGTTTCCGTACTACCCCTTCGCCGCGGACACGATCCGAAGGGGCCTGGGCCTTCAGGTAGAAACGCGCATGTTTCAGTGGGCCCATCCTCTTGCCGAGGACCAGATCTTTATTCATTTCCAGGTCACGAATATCGGTGACAACGACTACCATGGCAACATCTTCTTCGGCGCGTTTGCTGACACGCATCCGGGTGGTTTGGGCGACGCCGATGACAATTCCGGGTTCAGCAAGAGCGAAAACCTCGTGTTCGCGTGGGACAACGATAACGCAACCGATCACTGGGCAAAGTACAAAAACATCTTGCCCGGATACTTAGCCTGGAAATACCTCGAGAGCCCTGGCTCTGCCGACGATGGTGTCGACAATGACAACGATGGACTGATCGATGAGCGCCGGGATAACGATGCGGGGACATGGATTTTTGGACCCATCGGCAAATATGGCCCGGCGAAATTGCATTGGAGTGGAGATGAAGATGGTGACTGGGTGAAAGAAACGGACGACGTTGGTAGCGACGGAATTGGACCTCTCGATCCCAACTATATCGGTCCGGATGCAGATGGAACGGAAGGGAACGGAAAGCCCGACCAGGGCGAGCCGAATTTCGGTTTGACCGACAACGATGAGTCCGACCAGATTGGCCTGACATCGTTTTACTCTCCGGCGTACGGGAGCGTCACGGCGAGCGACGACGAGCGAATCTGGAATTATATTCAGCCGGGTATTTTCGAGACTCCGGCGCAGAACGCGAACAACATGTGGGTGTTCGCTTCCGGACCCTTCAACCTAATGAAACGGCAGACCGAACGCTTCTCCGTCTGCTGGCTGTTCGGCGTCGATGAACGTGAGATTTTCCGAAACGCGCAGACCTCGCAGCGTATTTACGATAACGACTACAGGTTTACGAAGCCGCCGACCCCTCCAACGGTGAGGGCAGTCGCCGGCGACAAGAAAGTCACACTTTATTGGGATGACCTCGCCGAGCGTTCGCGCGATCCGATTTATGGCAATGACTTCGAAGGTTACCGGATTTTTCGGGGCACGAATCCGCAGCTTTCCGAGTCTCAGACCATTACCGACGGCTATGGCAGCATCGCCTACCGCAAACCGATTGCCTTATTCGATCTCAACGATGGTATCAAAGGATTTCATCCTGTCGCACTTGGTTCGGAGCTCGGAAACCAGTACAGCACCGGCATCCATTACGACATGGGGAATGATTCGGGCCTGCGGCACTACTTTGAAGACACCGACGTGCAGAATGGGGTGACGTACTACTATGCGGTGGTTTCCTACGACAAGGGGTACTACGAGGGCATGGACGACCGGGGGCTCGTTCCCATGACGCCCGCCGAAAGCGCCTTCGATCTGACGGTTGAGTATGGTGAACTCGTGAGCAAGAGTCCGAACGTTGCCATCGTGACGCCGGATGCGCGCGCGACAAACTATCTGCCGGGGAAGATCAGCAGTCAGGGACTGGTTCACAAGAGCGGCACCGCAACCGGCGCAATGACGGCCAGCGTCATTGATCCCGACAAATTGCCGGAAGGGCATGTTTTCGAGCTCTCATTCCAAACAACACCGGGAGTTGAGGACGGGATAGGCATCCCTTACGCGACGAGCTACTCGATACGCGATACGGTCTCTAACACATTTGAGGCAGCCAATTTCCCCATCCCGCTCCAGGCTGCGCGGAAAGACACGGAGGCTGTTGGAAAAGTGTATCAATGGCAGAAGTTCGACGCCACGTGGGCGAGCAATGTTTTTCGGGGAATGGTCCTCGATTTCTCTAATGCCGCGCCTTCCATCGGAGCGATCAACAAAGCCTCAGGGTGGAAACCGGGTTCAAAGACGACGGCAACTGTTTCTGTCGATTATGGCGACCTCGGGAATCCATTCTCCTACCCGGTCAATTTCCGTATCGAAATCACCGACACTGTTTCCGGCAAGTCATTCATGAACCAGCAGTCCACCCTCACGTTCGACACTTTCTTCAGAATTGTGGAAGCCTCGACCGGTCAACCGATCCCCTTCTACCTGAAGGAAACTCTCTTCAGCAAAAATGGAAACTGGGATAAGAATGAGCGACTCTTCATCGGTTTGCCGAAGGGGAATGGGACGTATCTCTGGCCGTGGGTCCTGGACATGAACGTATTTCCAGAGACCGTGATGCCGCAGGCGGGAGATATCTTCGAATTCAAATCGCCCATGCCTTTCTCAACGGCAGACAAGTATTACTTTTCGACGACTGCAAGTGCTCTGCTTGCTGCGGCACCGAAATCAGTGCTCGATCGGATCGCGGTTGTGCCCAATCCTTACATCCTGACAGCCTCCTGGGAACGGGAGACTGCGATGTCGGGGCGCGGAGAACGGAAGATCAGTTTCATTCATCTCCCGGCAGAATGCACCATCCGGATCTTTACGCAGAGCGGAGTACTTGTCAGAACAATCGATCATTTCGGCTCGCTCGGAGATGGAACGGCAAGCTGGGACCTGGCAACCCAGGAAGGACTCGAGGTGGCGTACGGAGTCTACGTTTACCACGTCGAGGCGCGTGGGATCGGAGAGAAGATCGGCATTTTTGCCATCATAAACTGAACGCGGAGTGATGGCGTGAATGACCTCTAGCCAGAATCAAGGGTTTTGTTCGTAGACGAGAAATCTCCAGGAGTACCTCAATGAAACGTACAGCACGCACCGGCGTGGTTTTGCTTGCACTCCTCTGCGGAGCGCTTGTGGCTGACAGCCAGAATTCAAAGCGCGGAACAACCGCGGCGCCATTTCTGGAGTTCGGGGTTGGATCGAAAGCGGTCGGCATGGGTAAGGCATTCACTGCCGTCGCAAATGACGCGTCGACGATCTACTGGAATCCGGCAGGGATGAGTCGGCTTGACGGAAATGAGGTCGCGTTCAATTACATGAAATGGATCGCGGACATGGATTTCATCTACGCCGGACTTGTCATCAAGACGACCTCTTATGGAGCATTCGGCATCTCGCTCACTTCGCTCGCGACACCTGAGATGCTCGTACGAACCGTAGATCAACCGGAGGGATTGGGGACACGATTTGACGCCGCAGATATCGCCATCGGGGTCAGTTATGCCAACAACCTGACAGACCGATTCTCGTTCGGTGGTACGTTCAAGTACATCCAGCAAAGAATCTGGCATATGTCAGCAGGAGCGGTGGCGGCGGATTTCGGAATCGTGTATTCGATGCCATTCGAAGGGGCAAGGTTGGGTATCTCAATCTCGAACTTCGGCTCCAAGCTCCAGTTGCAGGGTGCGGATGCAATGGTGTTCACCGATATCGATCCGACAAAAGCAGGGAACACAACGGCCGTGATGGCGCAGCTGCGCACGAAGGAGTGGGCGCTTCCTCTCATCTTCCGGTTCGGCGTTGCTTACGATGTCGTCAACGTTGAGAACCATTCCCTCACTGTTGCTTCCGACTACGTTCATCCGAACGACAACAACGAAAGCGTTAACCTTGGCCTCGAGTACGGTTTCAACAAGTTGCTGATGGTACGGGTGGGATATCAGTCGCTCTTCCTGCAGGACAGCGAGGAGGGATTATCGTTTGGCTTGGGACTGCGGTATCGGGGGATCGGAGTCGACTACGCGTACACGAAGATGCAGCATTTTGGGTATGTTCAACAGTTCTCTGCGAAGATCGATTTCTAGTTTGGTTTTCTCAATTCACATATTCCCGGCAATCCAATCAAGGAGGGCCTATGGTAAAGATTGAATGAGGGTGGTATTCCGAGGGCTTCGCCGTGAAGCCCTCACAATTCATTACTACAATCAACCTTCAGGAGGGTTGTCATGAAACCAATTCACAGAACCTTGATGATAACAGGGCTTACGCTCGTGATCCTGTTACTCTTCAGCGGCGATCTGTTCGCCCAGGGAATATCTATCGACCTTGGGAAGACGGAGTTCGGCCGCTACATGAAGCTTGTTGGGAATACCGGTGATGGAGCGATCACAAACCTTAAGATCTATCCCGAGTATTGCTCAACGAACAACGGAACGTCGATGTCGTTCGCCATCGACAACGACTTCTTTAATAAGCTGTCGAATACCTTCATCATCGTCAACGTCGAGTACTACGACACGCTCAACGTCGATATCCGACTCGTCTATGACGGCATCACAAATCACGCCAAGCAGCATGCCAGCAAGATTACGACGACGAACAGCGGAAAGTGGAAGTCGTACAGTTTCTTAGTGGACGATGCGTACTTCGGCGACGGGCTTCCAAATGGAGCCGACTTAAAACTCGTCTGCGCGACTGGGAAGATGTTCATCAACGCTGTGAGCGTTGTCCCCTTCGACAAGTACATCAACTTTGGTGACGGTGCCCCCCCCGATTCCAATGATAACTTTGGCATCACGCAGGTGGAGAAGCAGGGGGGAGACAGCAAGACAATCTATCAGATGGTGCAAGGCGAGATGTGCATTTCCGGGCGCCTGCCAAGCCAGTATCTCTACTGCGCCATCGATGACGCCTACATTCTCGCGGGCAATCATCCTTATGTCTTCCTCTCAGTGGAGTACTACGACGCCGACCCAACGCAAACAATGCGTCTCCAATATGACGGCGCAACGGCGTATGTGAGCACGCCGTACGTCGGTGGAAAAGGGTGGGGGAGCTTCAGGACATATACGTTCGAGCTCTCCAGCGCGAACTTTAACAATCGGGAAAACGGCGGCGCCGATATGCGCCTGCAGCTCCCGTTAGCGGGCATGTGGATCAATAGGATTACCGTCGGCGTGCTGCCGAAAAAGCCGCTCCCGAATACCACGAACATTGCTAATCAGTCCGCCTACAAGGCCATGGAAGCACCGACCATCGATGGGAACCTCAGCGAATGGACGTGGCTGGTCCCGTACGCGCTGGTTCCAAGAATCAGTTCAACAGACCAGAGCAGAACGGATGAGTTCTACCGCACGTGGTTATTGAACAACGCAAACGTTCCGGTGGTGGAAACAGGAGAACCGAAAGTTACTGCTCCTACAGTCCCCGGTATGTGGGATGTGAACGACCTCAGCGGTGGCTTCAGCATCTTGTGGGACAGCACCAATGTCTATGTCGCCGTCACGATCAAGGATAATGTCCTCGATGTTACAGGGGCAGATTGGAGCGAGAAAGATGGCTTTGGCTTCTACATCGATGTTTCGCATGGATATTCGTCCACTCAAGCTCCGATGGCCATCAGGGATGATCTTACATTCCAACCGGGTGAACATTTCATCTTCTTGCCTGCGACGAACAGTGAGTTAGGTACCTGGCGCCACAGCACGAGTCAGGCAGGTGAAGCGTTGCCGGCGAGCGTCACGAAGAAGGTTGTCGTGACCGATAGCGGGTACGTCCTTGAAGCGTCAATTCCTATAAGCATCCTCAAAGACGGGTATACCTGGAAGCCAGGCGTCCTTGGCGACAAGGATAACTTCAGCCCGCTTTTTGCATTCATGGTGAACGACGCGGATAATGTGGGGAAATCCAGCGGCCGACTTATGTGCGGTGGACACAGCGAAGATGATGAATTCTGGGGGACACTCACGATGGCTCCATTGCCGCTCGTCGACAAAGGCATGATTGTGGATCTTGGAGCTGTAAACTATAATAACCTTATGACTCAGGTTGGAACAACTTCTGGCGACGGCGTTGTTACCCCTGTGCAAAAGGCGGGTAAGAGTTGTGTTAAGTTAACCAACCTTTATGCCTATTTTGATGTGCAGGATAATGTTATTTCGGCTGCGAAACCGCACCCGCATCTGCTCATCTCGGTAGAATATCTCGATAGTGCTGAAGTTGCAGGAGAGCAATTTAAGATCCACTACAATTCACTAACTGATGCTTACAAGAGTTATCCGACCTATGTTACGGTAGGAAACACCAGTACATGGAAAACCGCGATCTTTGAGATCAGCGATGCGAAATTCACAGGCGCGGCAAGCAACGGTGCAGATTTCAGAGTAAGATGCACCAAAAATAGTCTTGTTATTAATCAAGTGCGGGTAATCATTGCCGATCTGTGGATTGATATTGGTGACTCGACGGCATATGGGATGACGGAGCGGTTCCCTGGCTCTGACGGACTTCGGTCTCCGGCCGAAGTCGGCGGCAACAAGTGCAAGAAAAGCGATCCAGGAGCAGGTTACATGTATTTTGCGGTTGGTGATTCGTTGATCTTCAACGGCAACCACCGTGAACTCTTCCTGACGGTCGAATACTATGACACAACGAGTACCTCTTCGGTCGCGCTGAATTACGACGGAACGACAACGCAGTGGTCGAATGGCGAGGGGAACGCGTTCATTTTGGGCACCAACCAATGGAAGCTGCATACGTTCTACCTCCCCGATGCGTATTTTGGCAATCGCGAAAACGGTGCGTCGGACTTCCGCGTAAACAACCAGGGCAGCTCTGCATTCTTTGTTCATCGCGTGTTTATCGGGAGTGTGGATCCTCTCGTGGTGACGGGCGTGGAGGACAAAGGAAGCGTTCCGCTCAGATTTGATTTGGCGCAGAACTACCCGAATCCGTTCAATCCGTCGACGAACATTCAGTACTCGCTTCCTAAGAGCGGGCCTGTCACGCTGAAGATTTTCAATCTTCTTGGGCAGGAAGTCTCCACTCTCGTGAATACGACGATGGCGGCTGGAACGTACACTGTTCGGTGGGATGCGTCGAAATTCTCAACCGGCGTCTACATCTATCGTCTCACGCAGAACGATAAGGTTCTGTCGCAGAAGCTCATGCTTATCAAGTAGGCGGACGCGAAAGCTTGATGCCCGGGAGATTCTTTGTATCTCTGAGGACTTCCGGGCATCGGGTTGCCCGTCATCGGGCGGGTTGGTGAGAATGCGTGTCAGGGGGGGTATGAACATTCGATTTATGTTTGCGCTGTTCTTTCTGTCCGTTGGAGTGCTGTCCTGCAAAAAAAGCCAGGCGACCGAAGCCGGACAGGACACGCTAGAAGAGAAAATTGTCGTGAGCTTCTCGAGTCAAGAGAATCGGTTGGTGATCGGAACCTGCTATTATCCGTGGTATCGGAAAGATGCACACTGGAGCGGAGACAATCTTCGGTACAATCTTGATCCGCCACAGCCACCGCAGCTCGGAAAGTACGATTGCATGGATCAGGTGACGATCACGCAGCATGTGCAGTGGTCTGTTCAGGCAGGAATTGATTTCTGGATCTCGAGTTGGTGGGGCCCCGGAGGGACAACGGACGATGTTATCCTGAACGGCCAGCTCCGGAATTCGGAGTTCATCCGGCGGCTCGGATACTGCCTGCTATACGAGCCAACACAGGGTTCTCCCATCAATGTCAACGATACGTACATCGGCAAGTTCACTACGGATCTCACGTATCTCATCAACAATCATTTCAAGAACCCCAACTATCTCAAGATCGACAATAAGCCGGTTCTTTATATGTATCTCACGCGAACAATGCAGGGGAATTGCGCGAAGCTTTTCGGCTCGGCCGATTCTCTTCTGCGGCGAAATGGGTACGATGGCCTGTATGTGGTCGGGGACGAAGTCTACTGGAGCCAGTTCTCGGAAGAACGGCTTCAGTATATTGAGGCGGTCACGGCTTACAACCCTCACGTGAGCCAGAGCTGGGTGTCGAACTCGTCGTCGTTCATCGCCCGATGCATAAGCGAAGTCTACACCCCGTGGATGGATATTGTGAACAGGACGCAGAAGAGTCACTGGGTGAGTGTCATCCCCGGATTCAATGATCTGGGGGTGAGACCGGCTGAGTATCATCCGGTGATCCCGAGGGGACCAGGCTCGACCTTTTCGGAGTTTCTCCGTTCTGTAAAGCCGGTGCTCAAGAGGCAATCGTCGCCTCTCAAGGTCCTCGTCATCACATCGTGGAATGAATGGCATGAAGACACGCAGATTGAGCCAACCATCGTCATCTCCGATCCGACCCAAAAACCCGCGGAATTGACGCGGGGCAACTGGTACTATGGCTATGGCACACAGTACCTGGACACGCTGGCAATTTTTAAACAACAATTCAACAACTGATGTTGGAACATTGATTTGGTCGAAGTGACTATGAACGAGCATTGGGCAGCCACCACTTTCCGAACGATCCTCTTCTGCGTGTTACTCCTCGCGGGAGGATTTCATGATGATTTAATCGCGCAAGTCTCTGCGCGAAGAGTCGACACTTCCACCCTTACCGGAAAAGTCATGTGCGGGTACCAGGGATGGTTTGCAGTCCCGACCGATGCAATTGCCCGGGGCTGGTATCACTACAACCTGAACGGTCTCTTCCAGCCCGGATCGTGCAAGATCGATCTTTGGCCGGATGTTTCGGATCTCGATCCTGATGAGCGGTACGCGACATCGTTTCGGACGGCGGATGGAAGCGTGGCATATGTCTTCAGCGCACAGAACCGCAAGACAGTCGTCCGCCATTTCAAATGGATGCAGGACTACGGAATTGATGGCGTCTTCGTTCAGCGGTTTGCATCGGAGGTGAGGGGATCAGGACTAACACAATTCAACAACGTGCTCGAGAACTGCCGCGTCGGAGCGAAGCAATACGGGCGAACATTTGCGGTCATGTATGACTTGTCGGGATTAAAACTTGGCCAGACATCGTCAGTCATGAACGACTGGATGATGCTGGTCGACAGCAAGCAAATCACCAAAGATTCAGCGTATCAGTATCATAACGGCAAGCCCGTCGTCGCTGTGTGGGGAATCGGTTTCAGCGATGGCAGACAGTACACACTGAAGGAATGCGAAACGCTGATCGACTTCCTGAAGAACGATCTGAAATACGGAGGGTGCACTGTGATGATCGGTGTCCCGACGCACTGGCGCACGCTCGACTCTGACGCGCTCAACGATCCATTGCTGCTCACGATCTGCCAAAAAGCAGACATCGTAAGCCCCTGGTTTGTCGGCCGCCCTCATACGCTCGATGATGTCAAAGCGCACACACTGGATGTCGTGGGCCCGGACATTGCCTGGTGTAAGAACCACGGTAGAGAATATTTGCCGGTGGTTTTTCCCGGTTTCAGCTGGCACAACATGAAGCCGGAATCTCCGATGAACCTGATCCCGAGATTGAAAGGGAACTTCCTGTGGGCTCAGTACTATCGGTACCTGGCGGCGAGGTCGTCGATGATCTACCAGGCGATGTTTGATGAGATCGATGAAGCGACCGCGATCTTCAAATGTACGAACGATCCGCCGGTCGGTCTGAGCCGGTTCGTCGACTATGAAGGATTGCCGACAGATACGTATCTCTGGCTTGTTGGTCAGGGGGGCAGGATGCTGCGCGCGGAGATTCCTCTGTCAGACACACTGCCGGTCAGATCAACATCGGGGGTGGAAGATCGGGAAGAAGAATTGCCGCGGGAGGTTATTCTCCATCAGAACTATCCAAATCCATTTAATCCCTCGACGATCATAGGCTACGACGTTCCAAGTGACAGCTTTGTCAACCTCTCGATATTCAACGTAACCGGAGTGAAGGTTGCGACGCTCGTACACCGGAATCAAGGGGCCGGTCATTATCAGGTATCTTGGGATGGCACTGACGATCTGGGGATGAAAATGCCGAGCGGAATCTATCTTTGCTCCCTGAGTTCGGGTTCCCTGTGGCAGTCACGTAAGATGCTTCTTGTCCGGTAACAATCGTTTGATATGAATTCTCTCAGTATAATCGACTACATCGTCATCGCGGCTTACTTTCTGGTCCTGGTCGGCCTCGGTTTCTATTTTCGGAAGCGAGCATCGAAGAGTCTCGAAGACTATTTCCTGGGGGGAAAGCGCTTGCCGTGGTGGGCGATGGGAATCTCGGGGATGGCATCGTTCACCGATATGGCGGGAACAATGTTGATCGTCTCCTTCCTTTACTTGCTCGGACCGCGAGGGCTCTTTGTTGAGTTCAGGGGAGGCGCAGTTTTGATCCTCGCGTTTATGATGGTGTGGACGGGAAAATGGCACTATCGCTCGAGATGCATGACAGGAGCAGAGTGGATGGAGTACCGCTTTGGAGCGAACTGGGGCGGGCGGTTTGCCAGACTCATCTCGGCGGTCGCTGTCATTGTGACGACAATCGGCATGCTGGCCTATATGATCAAGGGACTTGGCATGTTCGTTTCGATGTTTCTGCCTTTTTCGCCGGCGGCGTGTGCAATGGTGATGATTGGAGTCGCGACGCTCTACACGTTGGTCTCAGGGTTCTACGGAGTTGTTTACACGGATTTGTTTCAATCGATGATCGTAATCTCAGCAGTAGCTGTTATCACCGTCGTGGCGGCCGCGCATGTCGCTGACGCCCAAAGTCTTGCAACGGTAGCCCGCAATGTGACCGGTGATGCAGAGTGGATAAGCTCCTCTCTACCCTGGAAGGCTGACATGCCGAAAGGGTATGAAGCATATCAACATCTGACGTTGTTCGCATTCTTCTATTTTGTCCGTAATGCGTTCATCGGGATGTCGTCGGCCGGTGCCGATCCGAGATACTTCGGCGCCCGAAACGAGCGGGAATGCGGCACCCTGACATTTCTCTGGACATCGCTCATGATGCTCCGGTGGCCGATGATGATGGGGTTGGCGGTGTTGGGGCTGTACCTGGTCAATGGTCTTTTTCCCGATCAAACGGTTCTCGCCCAGGTGTCAGATCTAATCAAGACGAACTTTGACGGTATACCGAAGGAGCGCTGGGCAGACACGTTGGCAGACATCCAGAATGTTCCGGAGCGTTTTTCTCCGGAGTTGATTCGTGGCATTCAGTCGTTGCTGCATGACGACTGGCAGTCGAAACTGCATTTGGTCAGTTACGAGGGCACCGTCAATGCTGAGCGTATTGTCCCGGCCGTGATCCTTTTGTACCTGCCCGTCGGCATCCGGGGATTCCTGCTCATTGCGTTTGTAGCTGCCGCTCTCTCCTCGTTCAATTCGAGCGTAAACATGACGACGGGGTATTTCACACGCGACATATATCAGCGGCACATCAGGCCCCGCGCATCGAACCGCGAGCTGATTGCTTCTTCTTACATGTTCACCGTCATGCTGGTATTGGCCGGATTCGTGTTGGCGTACAACATCCAGAGCATCAACCAAATCTGGGGATGGGTGATGATGGGCCTGGGCGGCGGCCTTGCCATCCCGTCATTACTGAAGTTTTACTGGTGGCGCTTTAATGGCGGGGGATTCGCCATCGGCACAACCGTGGGGATTATCGCTGCGATTGCTCAGTCGTTTCTGCTGCCGGGTCTTCCAGAGTGGGTGCAGTTCGTTCTTGTTTCATCTGTTTCGCTCATCGCAACATTGCTCGGAACCTATTTGACAGAGCCCACCGATGAGCGCGTGTTGACACATTTCTACGAGACGACGAGGCCGTTCGGCGTCTGGAAACCATACCGTGACAAGCTTACTGCAACGGCAAGAACAATGATGATCCGAGAGCATAAAAACGACTTGCTTGCCATTCCGTTTGTCGTCTGTTGGCAGGTCACGCTTTTTCTTCTCCCTATGCAGCTTATGATTCGCTCGTACGCTGAGTTTGAAATCACGTTGACAGTGTTCGCTCTCTGTCTGATCGGTTTGTACTGGTTTTGGTACAGGAACCTGCCTCCAAGGGTTCCAGCGAGACAGAGTGATGTACCCGTGTCAGCGGAGGCCTGAGTCGGCAAAGAACAGACGGTGAAAAGAACAGTCAGAGAAATGGTGATTGTCTGAGCAAACGCATAATACGGTGAATCAAATCTATGACATCGAAAAAGAAATATGAAGCGCTGGGTGATGAGATTATCGCCTACATCAAGAGGCATAATCTCAAACGACACGATCAACTACCCACGGTTCGAGAACTGATTGGGAAATTCAACTACAGCTATGCGACAGTTCACCGGACGTTGATCGAATTGGAGAATGAAGGGATCATCACCAAGCGGCAGGGGAAAGGGCTGTACGTCAATCGGGTACCCTCGAAGGCGATGAATAACAAGAATGTTGCGCTCATTATTCCGAAAGATTTTAGCGCGCACAGAATTATGCTCGATATCCTGGCTGGAGTCCGGGCCGCCCTGGAGAAAGCGCACATCAGCCTTCTTGTCTCCATCTCGAACATGAGCCATGAAAAGGAAAAGGAGACGGTTGACAAGTTGCTTGCCAATCACGTTGACGGGATGATCATTTTCCTCGAAGACCACTACAAGGAGGACTACTCTCACATCGTCGCCCTGAAGGAGAAAAATTATCCATTCGTTCTCATTGATCGATACATCCCGGAGCTCGCGACTGACTACGTCGTCATCAACAATATCGCCGCGATGGCTCGTGTCTGTTCTTACCTCAAATACAACCGATCGTGCGACGAGATACTCTTTATCCCTTCGAATGACTCCTCTGTGGCTGCCTCATCGTCTGATGACAAGCTGCTCGGCTTTAAACAAGCTATACAAATATTGTATGGCAAAGAAAAGGTCACGGTCTTAATGCTGGAGGAGTTTGTCGCCAAGATCGACACGCTTTCCAGTTGCTATCCGAATTTCGGAGTCTGTCTGAATCACGACACGATGATTCCGGACATGCACAAGAAGCTGGCCGAGGCGGGCAAAGTGATTCCCAAGAATTGTCACATTTTCGGGTACAACAACAGCTATGAGAAACCGTTGTACCCGACGGTTGAGCAATTCAACGATGAGGTGGGCAGGAAGGCGGCGGAGATCTTGATTGAAAAACTGAAGAATCCCACCCGGCCGCTCACACAGATCCAACAGGTCGCGAAACTCATTCTCCCGAACGGGAACGGTGAATATTCTATGGAGAATTAACCGATCGTCAGGGAAGAGAAAGGTGCCCGCTAAGATGAGGCCCTGTGTAGGAGAGGTAACAACAATCAAGGAAGCGATTAACCACGCCATCGAAAGAATCCCTCATGCGATATCGACTTGCCATTCAGATCCTCACTGTACCCATCAGCCTGGCATTGTACGCGTGCAGCCAGGTCTCCCAGATTCCGGAACAGGTCGATTTTGTCGATCCGAATATTGGGGGCATCGGACATGTCCTCCAGCCGACTCTTCCCACGGTGCAATTGCCACACAGTATGGTCCGATTGGCTCCCTTGCGCACGCCGGGTGTTCTGGACAAATACCTAGCCACGAAAATCTATATGTTCCCCCTCACCATCACATCCCATCGGATCTCGGATGCGTTTGGGATCATGGCGACGTCGGGAAGATTGTCGGTCAAGAAGGAAGACATCGCATCCGAGTTTGACCACAGCCAGGAAACTGCAACGCCGTACCATTATTCGGTGTTGTTGGAGAGCTTTGATATCCAGGCTGAGTATTCGGTCACCGAGCGTTCAGAGTACTTCCGGTTTCATTTCACAAAACCCGGCGAGGCCCATATTCTCCTCCGAGCTTCCAAGAAAGGATCGCTGGAAGTCGTGGGCAACGATGCAGTGCGCGGATCTGAAGAGGGTGAAAACGTTCGCCACTTCTTCTACGCAATTTTCGATTCGCCGTTCGAATCGTATGGAACAGCATTACGAGATTCCATACTTCATGGGAGCAAGAACATCGAAGGGGATCGAATCACGCTGTTCGCGAACTACCATGCTGATCCCTCCAGAACCGTCGGTGTGAAAATCGGCATTTCCTACGTCAGCCTTGAGCAAGCTGAAACGAATGTCAGGAAGGAGATTCCCCATTGGAACTTCAACGAGGTCAAGGAGCGTGGACGCGCAATCTGGAACCAAACGCTCGGAAAGATAAAGATCGAGGGGGGTACAGAAAAACAACGGAGGATCTTCTATACAGCTCTTTATCGGTCGCACGAACGGATGGTTAACATCTCTGAGAGTGGAAAATACTACAGCGGTTTTGACGGAACAGTGCACGATGACGGCGGAAGGAGCTTCTATGTTGATGACTGGCTGTGGGACACGTATCGCAGCCTGCACCCTCTCCAATTGCTCCTTGATCCCGAGATGAAGGTTGACATGATCAGATCGTATGTGCGAATGTATGAACAGGGAGGATGGATACCTTCTTTTCCCTTGCTGAAAGGTGATCACCCGTGTATGATTGGCCACCATTCAGCATCGATGGTAGCTGATGCCTATCTCAAGGGGTTGCGTGATTTTGACGTGGAAAAAGCGTACGAAGGGCTGAAGAAGAACGCCATGGAGGCGACGATGCTTCCGTGGGCGAATGGCCCCATGACGGAGCTGGACAGTATCTACCTCGAAAAGGGCTTTTTCCCCGCGCTCCCCCCTGACGCAAACGAATGGGTGAAGAAAGTACATTCGTTCGAGCGACGTCAGTCTGTCGCTGTGACGCTCGAGCATAGTTATGATGACTGGTGTCTGGCGCAATTGGCGAAAGCGCTGAAGAAGCAGATCGACTATGAGTACTTCATGAAGCGCGCCCTCAACTACACAACACTCTACAATCCGCAGACGGGTTTCATGTCGCCAAAGACTGCAGATGGAAACTGGATCAAGCCGTTCAACCCAAAGCTCTCCGGGGGCCAGGGGGGAAGGGCATATTTCGCCGAGTGCAATTCCTGGACGTATACATGGAGTGTGCAGCACGACGTTCAGGGTTTGATGAATCTCATGGGGGGCCGAGAGCGATTCGTGGAGCGGCTGAATCAACTGTTCAATGAAGGATTGGAGACCGAGAAATTTTTCTTCATAGGCCAATTCCCTGACGCCTCTGGTCTCAATGGACAGTTTACCATGGGAGACGAACCGAGTTTTCATATTCCATATCTCTACAACTACGCCGGTGAGCCGTGGCGAACACAGAAATGTGTGCGACAGCTGATGGATGTCTGGTATGATGACGACCCAATGGGAATCTGCGGGGATGAGGACGGAGGCGCGATGTCTTCTTGGTATGTATTCAGTTCCATGGGTTTCTTTCCGGTCACGCCCGGAACGCCAATCTATAATATCGGGAGTCCGCTCTTCGAAAGAGTGACCATCGATTTGGGAAAAGGGAAGAAGTTTGTCATCCAGGCAAGAAATGTATCCGGCAAGAACAAGTATGTGCAGTCTGCTCTGCTCAACGGCCAACCGCTCAACAGGCCATGGTTTGAACATGCCGCCATCGCCAATGGTGCCGAACTGGTCCTCGAGATGGGACCACGTCCGAACAAGTCGTGGGGAAGCAGACCAGAAGATGCTCCTCCCTCGATGAGTCCCGCAAAATCTCAATAGAAAACAGCTGCACTTGGGGAGATCAGTTATGTTCCCGGGCAAGTATTTGAACCGAATCCTCGCTTCGTTGATCGTTGTCCTGCTTTTCCAGAATTCACCCACCCGTGCCCAGGGTACGTCGGACACCCTTCGCTTTGCCTTTGTCACTGATCTCCACTTCGGCAAAACGGACTACAACGGTGAATCCCTCTTTCCTGCATTATGGCTCCAGAAAGCAATTGCAGGAATCGAACGGAAGAGAGCGGAATTCATCTTCCTTGGCGGTGACCTGATCGAGAGCAGCAACTCCTCTGCACAGTATGCGATGTTCGATTCGGCCATGGTCACAGCCATACCCTGGTATCCCATGCCTGGTAACCATGACATCAGCGAAGGATCCTCGGCAACGCCTGATAAAATCACGACATGGATCCAGCGGGGGTATGGCCGAGGGACGAACAACCGAGAGTACTACGGGTTTGTCAAGAAAAACATCGGTGCATTCTTTGTCCTCAATACTCAAGCATATACGTCGACCGGTCCTTCGGTGCTGGCCCGTGCAGATTCGCAGTTGGTTGAAATGGACAACTTCTTCGCGACCAACGCCGCTGTTCCCAATAAATTCGTTTGTTCCCATGTGCCTCTCTTCATAGATTCGCAATTGGAGGACAGTACCGGTTATTTTTCAATCGGTCCGACGTACCGAAAACGCATTCTTGCCTTGATGAGCAAGCACAATGCTCAATTCTATTTGGCGGGTCATCGGCACGTAGATGCTGTCAAAACTGATGGCAACATCACGGTCTACGCAAACACGGCGCTCAGCTTTCAGCTTGGGACAGGCAATCAGCGAGGATACTACATCTACACCGTCACATCCGGGTCGGTGAAAAGAGATTTCTACCCTTTATCACTGGAACCGGACGTGGTCCGTTGGAAATGGATCGCGTACGGTGATACAAGAACGAACGATGCAGCGCACCGCTCGGTGCTCCAATCAATCAAGAACAATACACCGGATTACCGGTTTATCATCAATGTCGGAGACGACGTTGAAGACGGAAATAGCGTCTACTTGTGGGATGGCTGGAAACTCGCTTGCGATCAGATACTGGGTGGAACCGGCCAAACAAATGTGCCGCCAAAGTACATGACAGCAGCCGGCAACCACGAAATGCTCGAGTCCGGAGGGCTTCCGAACTGGCGCACCTACATGTCGGGACAAGTGACGCAATTCGGGAATGACGGGAAGTACTTCACATTCGACTACGAAGACGCACGATTTGTGGTGCTGTATTCTGAGATTTCGAGCGACTCGGCTCAGAAACAGTTTTTGGTGAACGCGATCGCGAACAGCCCCAAGAAGTGGCTGTTCGCGGTCTGGCACAAGCCAATTTTTGATTTTAGCGTGAAGGTGTACGAAGGAGGCATACATCAGGACTGGGGCGTACCCTTATATCAGAACGGCTGCGACATCTTCTTCACGGGGCATGCGCATCAGTACGTGCGCAGCAAAAAACTGAATCTCAACGGCCAGATGAATCCTCCTCTCGATCCTCTCAACGGTACCGTGCAAGTGATCACCGGCAACGGGGGGGCGCCGTTCGCTGCGGTCGACGAAAATCACGACGGGAACGGCTATCTCGTCGCGTATTCATTCGACCAAAACACGAGCCCGTTCTACGGCTACACAGAGCTGACGGTCGACGGAGACACGTTGTTCCTTCGACACTTCAGCGCGGCGGGTCAGGTGATGGATCAGGAAGTGTATCATCCCAATTTCAAAGCGCATTATGGAGCCAAGTACAGCCTCAGTACGAAAACCATTGGATTGGGGAGCGTTCTGAAAACTCCCCCCGATTCTCTCTATGTGACAGGAACTCGGGTTCAGATTTTCGCTGATGCGGCACTCGGTTGGAAGTTTGATGGATGGAGCGGAGACCGGACAGGGAGAGTGAATCCGGATACGGTGGTGATGGATGGGGACAAGACAATTACGGCGATGTTCAGCCAGATCCCGGCAGGACAGTATGAAGTGCGGACAAAGTCAGTAGGGTCAGGCGTTGTGGTAGCGGAGCCGCCGGGGCCGTATTACAGTCTGGGGACGGTGGTGACACTGAAGGCACGTACGAATGCGGGAAGTCGATTTGGCGGATGGAGTGGGGATGCGAGCGGGATAGACACGGTGGTGACGGTGAGGGTGGATGGTCACAAGAGCGTGACGGCGACGTTCAAGAAATTGGAAAGCTACCGGATCAATGTACGGCCGGGGCAACATGGGAGCGTGACACTGGAGCCGTCGGGAGGAATGTATGTGGAGGGGACAAAGATCACGGTTCGGGGTCAAGGTGATCCGGGATGGGAATTGTATGAATGGTTGGGAGATGTGAACGGTAAGGCAAGCACGCAGAGCCTAACGGTGGATGGGAACAAGCTCGTACGGCCCGTGTTCCGGAAGACTGGTGGTGGAGTACAGGAAATCGGAGCGAGTCATGACAGTTATGTGCAGGGATTTTTGAAAGCGTCGATGAACTTCAATGGGGACAGTTGCTTGCGTGTACAGGAAGGGAGCTCAGATATGAACCGGAGCCGTGCCTACCTGCAGTTTGATATCCGTGGAATAGTGGGAAATGTATTGGGAGCGGTATTGAAGATGCGAGCCAGAGATGCGGGGTTGCCGGATGGAGGTGGTGTAGGGGCAGGGGTATATGGGGTGGGTAGTGATAGTTGGACGGAGACCACATTGAAATGGAATGGAGCGCCAGTAGCGGGGAGCCTTTTTGACACGGTGACGGTCACGAATGTGGGGATGCAGTATGGATGGGATGTGGGGACATATGTGCTGGGAGAGTCAAAAGGGGACAAGGTGGTGAGCGTGATGATCAAGGATTATGCGGCGACGGAGAAGCGGATCGAGTTTGAGAGGCGGGAGGATGGAAAGGGTCCGGTGTTGGCGGTGATAACAGATGCGGCAACGGGAGTGGAGAAGGAGACGGAGGTACCGAGGGAGTATGCATTGCATCAGAACTATCCCAATCCATTCAATCCACGTACGACCGTACAGTTCGACCTTCCAAAGGATAAATGGGTGTCATTGAAGGTGTACGATGCATTGGGAAGAGAGGTCGCATGCCTGGTTGACGGGCAGACACGACAAGGGGTGCACCGAATAGAATGGAATGCAGGCACGATGCCTAGCGGGGTCTATGTTTGTCGATTTGCGGCAGGTGAATTCGCGAGTTCGATCAAGGTCCTACTCGTGAAATGAAGAAACTATGATGAAACCGAAGAGTAAAACGGAAAAGTGCAGGTCGATACGATGGAAGAGCGCTTTCATTGCAATCGTCCTCATCGGTCTGGGAGCATCAGCAGTAAGAACTAGCGCACAGGACAAGAGCTTCATTCTTTTGGGAGATACGCATTTCGATAAACTTTCTCTCCATGACATGCCGTGGCTCCAGGCAAACTATCCAAACGACGTGTCGCAAGTAAACAACTATTCACAGATTACCCAGTATTACTTCAGCAGGTTGATATCAGAACTTCTTCATCAATCACAGATCACGGCACCGGGCGTGGCCGGTATTCTGCAGATGGGTGATCTGCAGGAGGGGCTGGCAGGCAATCTTTCGCTTGCAACTCAAATGGCCCGTGAGGCGAGAGATTCTCTTCGGGCGCCTTCGTTCATTCCCCCCTGGATTCTGACCAAGGGAAATCATGAAGTTACCGGCCCGGGAGGCGCAGAAGCATTCAACAGTGTTATCCTGCCTTTCGTTCAGTCGGAACTCAATCAGCCCGTGACTGCGACTTCCTATGCGTGCACCATCGGCGATGTGCGATTCATTGTTCTCGATTCCTACGACAGCAACTTGTTGACCTTCCTCGAATATGAGTTGACGTCGTCCAGCGCGAAGTACAAGGTCATACTGACGCATATGCCCGTCATCCCCGTGACCGGACGCTTGTGGCACCTTTTTCAGACAGACGATGTGAAAAGGGAGACACTGCTAAACCTCATAGCGAAGAGCAAAGCCCTCGTCATCTGCGGCCATCTTCACAAATACTCTGTAGTGAAACGATCAACCGCATACGGGCCCATCGTGCAGATCATGGTCGCAAGCGTCATCAGCGATCCCGCCAAAAATACACCTAGCGCCTATACAACGACATACGACGCGTCACTGGTCGACCTCGAGCCGACCTTCGATCCATCGACGCAATCCTCGAGGAAGGCATATCTTACAAAAGAAGCAGCCTATGTCACAGATTACCGAATGGCGGAGATGCCGGGATACGGGGTGCTGAGCCTCAACAGCGCAACTGGAGCATGGACCCTCAAAGCATACGCCGGGCTTGGGGAACAATTGTATGAAACGGTCTCACTCATCTCCTATCGACTACGCGTTAATCCTGTTGGCACTGGAACTGCTACGATAAGCCCGAACGATTCCGTCTTTCTGGTTGGATCGAAGGTGGTACTGACTGCGGATCCGGCACTCGGCTGGAAGTTTGACGGATGGAGCGGGGACCGATCAGGGAGGTTGAATCCGGATACGGTGGTGATGGATGGGGACAAGAACATTACGGCGACGTTTAGCCAGATTCCGGCCGGGCAGTATGAAGTTCGGAGAACGTTGGTAGGGTCAGGCGTTGTGGTTGCAGAGCCGCCGGGACCTTATTACAGTCTGGGGACGGTGGTGACACTGAAGGCACGGTCGAATGCGGGGAGTCGATTTGTTGGATGGAGCGGTGATGTGAACGGGACAGACACGGTCTTGACGGTGAGGGTGGACGGACACAAGAGTGTGACGGCGACGTTCAAGAAATTGGAAAGCTACCGGATCGATGTTCGGCCGGGACAACATGGGAGCGTGACATTGGAGCCGTCGGGAGGAGTGTATGTGGAGGGGACAACGGTGACGGTTCGGGGTCAAGGTGATCCGGGATGGGAATTGTA
>JBGPAN010000015.1:0-20532 GCA_041480785.1 Bacteroidota bacterium
ATCGGAGAAATGGACACAGTGCTTGTGTTCAACACGGCAGCAGGGATCAAATATCCGGAGATCATAAAGAAATCGGGTCATTGATTCGTCGGGTCATTGAGTCATCGGCCCATTGGATCATAGAGGAAATCAGCGTTGTCATCGTGAGGCATTCAATGAGAGTGACAATTCTAGTCATCGCATGCTGTTTGGCAATCGCAGGAGTCGCGGTTGGTCAGCCGCCACAGAAAAATTCGTACGTCGAGAACATCGTGAACGAGGTCTCGGCGAAGAATATTCAAGGGAGCATCGAAAAGCTCGTGAGTTTCGGGACTCGCCACACGCTTTCCGACACCCTGAGTGAAACACGTGGGATCGGCGCAGCCAGGCGATGGATCAAATCGGAGTTCGAACGGTACGCACGGCAGAGCAACGGTCGCATGGCTGTGGAGTTTCAGGAATCCATGGTTGCACCATCGCAGCGTGTCCCCACGCCGTCGAAAGTTGTCAATGTAGTGGCAACGCTGAGGCCATCTTCACCCGGTTCATCGGCCGGGCGCATCATCGTGGTGAGCGGACATTATGATTCGCGGGCCAGCAGTCCCATGGATGTAAAGAGCGATGCTCCTGGGGCCGACGACGACGCGAGCGGGGTTGCATTAGTGCTTGAGTTGTCTCGTGTGATGAGTCAGCACGAATGCGACGCGACAGTCGTCTTTGCGGCATTTGCGGGGGAGGAACAAGGATTGCTCGGTGCTACAGCGCTTGCAGATTGGGCGAAGCGGCAATCAGTGAATGTTGAAGCGGTCTTCAACAATGACATGGTTGGCAGCACAGTGGACGGCAACGGGACGAAGGAGGATCGGTTTGTTCGGCTGTTTTCCGAAGCATTCAGTCCGCTCGATACCGGTGCTATATTCCGGCAACGCGTGTCCCTCGGGTTAGAGAACGATGGCGGTTCACGGACTCTCGCCCGCTATATCAAGGAAATCGGCGAACGATACAATCCGGGATTTGGAGTCCAGTTGGTGTATCGGCTTGACCGGTTCCTGCGCGGGGGCGATCACAGACCGTTTCATGAACGCGGGTTCCGTGCTGTCCGCTTCACTGAAGTCAAAGAGAATTATGACCGCCAGCATCAGAATGTTCGGACCGAAAAAGGAACGGAATTCGGAGACCTTCCAAAGTTCGTGAATTACGAGTATTGCGCCAACGTCGCACGGATCAACGTCGCGGCCATAGCGACGCTTGCCCGCGCTCCTCAACCACCTTCGAAGGTCGAGATCCTCACCGGCCAACTTGCGAACGATACCGGGCTTCGATGGCAGAAGAATTCCGAAAAAGACCTTGCAGGATATCTTGTGCGCTATCGGGCGACAAGCTCTCCCGTTTGGGAGAACACCGTGTTTACGCCGGATACGACAGTCACTCTCAAGGTCTCAAAAGATGATGTTCTGTTTGGTGTACAGGCAGTCGACAAAGAGGGGAATGCGAGTCTTATCACACTGCCCAGGCCTTCGGGACGCCAGTAGAGACTCCACGCAACAATCAGCTTGGTTCTATAGCAAATCCAAAGGAGGAAGTGTTCGCCTTCCTGAAGAAGTGGGCGCCGAAGCAAGGATCGTAGAAAAAGTGTCACTTCCACGCTGGTTGGTGTGTTGTCCTTGTTGAAGTGCCTCTTTTTTGCTACATTTCGCGCGATGAAACGGACTTCTTTTCGCCATCGCATGATTGTTCGCTGCCACATACTGTGCATTGCCCTTCTTTTCCTACCGGTGTCCCTCCTTCTTGCCCAACCAGCATTCTGGCGACAAACAAGCGGACCGTACGGCGGCGAAGTGATATCGTTTGCGTCGTGTCGATCAGGCTTCATTCTCGCCGGAACTGCAGCTGGCTTTGTTTCTCGTTCGACGGACGAAGGGGCAACATGGCGCGACATGAGTACCGGCCTAACCAGAGGACAGATTTCTACGATTCTTGTGACGTCGAAGGGATCCATCTTCGTTGGCAAAACCAACTGGGACGGTGGCCTTTTCCGCTTTATCGAGAACTATCAACGTTGGGTCGATATTTCAGAGAAGATACCCTCATACGGGCAGACGTTTTTCAAAGGGGTTGATGTCCTCTGGATGAATTCACGAGGGCACATTTTTGTATTTTTGCCCAATTATGGACTCTATCGATCGACGGACGATGGCGAGACATGGCAAAACTCGGACGGCGGATTGCCTAGCGACTCATACCGGGTCAGCTCATTTGCTGAGAATTCGAATGGACATCTGTTCATGGGTGTTGACTACTATAAAATGGGGCTGACGGTCAAGGGGGTATTTCGCTCCACTGACGACGGAGACACTTGGACCTTGACAAGCCTCGCAAACACTGGATTTAACTCGTTTCAAATCAGTTCGATCACTGCTGATCAACAAGGGGCTATTCTGGCTGGAACCACTAACGACGGTCTCTTTCGATCAAGCGACGACGGCGTGACGTGGGTACAACAGACCTCACCTTCAAACACGATCATTGGAATGATGTTAGATTCAAAGGGTCGAGTTCTCGCCTCGACAGCGGCAGGACTCTTCTACGTGACCGATGGAGGGGCGACCTGGACTCGGTTCTATCCAGCCCTGGCTTATCAACCGACCGCTCTCGCGGAAAGCCCCGGTGGGCGTCTTGTGGCTGGGACGCGAGGAAACGGAGTGTATGTTACGCAGGGTATTGGATCTCCTTGGAGCCAGGGCGCCCTCTGCAATTCCACGCCCTCTTCGCTGCTGATCATTCCGAGCGGTGATCTCCTCGCTGGAACACCATATGGATTGTATCGATCGACTGACGCGGGCAATAATTGGGTTGCTACGACGCTAAAGCCAATGTCTGTTCCTGCTTTGACGCGAGGCGTTGGTGGAGCAGTTTTCGCTGGGGCCGACAGCGGCCTCTATCGAACCTCGGATGATGGTGTTTCCTGGACGAGGATGGGTTTTCCGAGTGCCCGTGTATCACCGGTAGCTCTGGATTCGCGGGGAAATATCTTTGCTGGAAACTTCTATCGTTCGACAAATGATGGACAATCCTGGACACAGCTCCAAGTCGGATATGACAGGGGGAATGCTGTAATCTCTGCGGTCACCGTTGACCCAGCAGGATTTGTCTTTGTTGGGACGGGTGGGAAGTATGGAGGTGAAATCTATCGCTCGGCAGATGGAGGAGAATCTTGGTTGAACATCTCACAGGGCGGTGTTGGCGGAATGGGTGTACGCGTAACCTCGATCGTCGTGGGCCCAGAAGGGCTCGTATACGTTTCAGGGGACGAAGCAGGTGTGTTTGTGTCTGCCGACAAAGGCATGACGTGGACGAAGACGAGAATCAGCTGGCGGACCAACATGCTTCTGTGCGACTCACTCGGCCATGTGTTTGCAGCAACCGAAGGAAGCCTCTTTGTGACGGTGAACGAAGGAAAAACCTGGATGGATATCAGTTACTCTTTGGTTGGTACCCCGTTTTGCTCATTGGCGATGACACCGCAGGGGCATCTTTTTGTCGGTACCTCCGGAAGAGGAATTTACGAGAGCATCCCAAAGCTGTTTCTCCCGACGGCGGAGGGAAATCTGGCGACTATTTTGTTTCAGAATTATCCAAATCCATTCAACTCGGAAACGATTATTGAATTTGCTTTGCCCAGTGATCGACATGTCACGTTGGTGGTTTACAACGCTCTCGGCCAGGAAGTCACAAAGCTGGTAGATGGCGACTTGACCATCGGACAGCATCAAGCGAAGTGGAATGCAAGCGGAAATGCCAGTGGAGTGTATTACTACCGAATGCGGTTAGGAGACTTTACCGAGGTGAAGAAACTCCTCCTACTTCGGTAGAAACCTGCCATGTTGGTACTTTAGCAGCTCTTCTGTCGTTTTGAGCCCTTCTTTTCTCTGCAGGTAGGAAAGATACTTCACCAAGACAAGTGCAGTTGCGTATGCATCCCCGGATGCGCGGTGGCGTTCGGGGATTTTTATGTTAAGGTGTTCTGCAACGGGACCGAGGGATTTGCTGGGCAAGTTGGGAAGGATTCGGCTCGAGAGTTTCACCGTGCAGAGCGTAGGATTGTGAAGCTCAATGCCGCGCTCCCGACGCGCCGTGTGTGTGACGAATCCCCAGTCAAACGCTGCGTTGTGCGCCACAAAGATCGCATCTCCCAGAAACTCCGCAATGAAGGGGACAACCTCTCTGGCGGTGGGTGCATTCTGGACCATGACGTTGTCGATTCCCGTCATCGACGTGATGAACGCCGGAATGGTGAGCAGCGGATTCACGAGTGTGGAGAACTCATCAACGAGAGTGCCACCATGTACTTTCATCATGGCGATCTCAGTGATTCGATCGTCGACCGCACTCATGCCGGTCGTCTCTACGTCGACGACAACGAAGGTTGCTTTGTCGATGAGCCGGATTCTTTTGGCTGTCATGAAGAGATTAAAAGCTATCTCGAAAACTCCCAGAGTCATTGCGAGGAGTGAAGCGACGAAGTTCCGCTCTCTGAATCCCGCTCACAGGCGGAATCCTAAAGCGGGACAATCCATCCCTTGACCAACCGACAGATTGCTTCGCAAACAGCGCTCGCAATGACACGGTACTGTTTTTGAAGCGAGTTCTAGTGCTCTCGTTTTCCCTGGAGGAATTGCTCTGCCGTCACCACGTCTTCTTCGCTTCCGAGGAACAGCGGTGTTCGTTCATGGAGCGACTTCGGCTGAATGTCGAGGATCCTTTTCGACCCATCCGAGGCGCGTCCACCTGCCTGCTCAACTAACATCGCCATGGGATTTCCCTCGTACATGAGTCGGAGCTTTCCTCCGGGATTCTTGGTGTCGGCCGGATACATGAAGATGCCGCCATAGAGCAATGTCCGTTGAATGTCGCCGACCAACGAGCCGACATAGCGGGCGGAATACGGTCGATCTGTTGATTTGTCTTCTTCACAAATATATTGGATGTACTTCTTCATTCCCTCCGACCACCGGTGGTAGTTCCCCTCGTTCACACTGTAGATCTTTCCCTTTCTCGGAATTCGCATATTCTCGTGAGACAACAGAAACTCGCCGATGCTGGGATCGAGTGTGAATCCGTGAACACCGTCACCGGTCGTGTAGACGATCATCGTTGACGATCCGTACATGACATATCCGGCTGCGACCTGCTTGTAGCCGGGTTGCAGGCAGTCATCAATCGATCCCGGTCCGGACGCTGTGATCCTGCGGTACAAGGAGAAAATGGTGCCGATCGTAATGTTGGCGTCAATGTTGGATGAACCATCCAGAGGGTCGTAGATCAGAACATACTTGCCTGTAGGATAGTGATCGGGGATGCTGAGAACATCCTCGTTTTCCTCGGATGCCATCACGCAGAGGTGGCCTCCATGATCCATGGCTTTGTAGATCGTCTCGTCTGCAAAGATGTCGAGCTTTTTTACTTCATCGCCATGGATGTTTTCACGACCAAGTGTGCCGAGGATATCGACGAGTCCCGCCTTGCTGACTTCCCGCCAAATGAGCTTAAAGGCCAGCGTCAGATCGCGCAGAATTCCGGAAAAGCTGCCGCTTGCGCCGGGGTGTGCACGTTCCCCTTCGTTGATGTGACGCTCGATGGTGATAATCTTGTCTTGTGACATGGTATTTCCGGTGCGAAATGAGAAATCGGTAGTCGAACGAATCTTGACTTCTTGGGCATCTGCGAGCCCCTTGCTTCAGAAGAGCCTACGCTTTGATTTCCTGATCTTTGTATTGAAGTCTGTAGAGTTTCCTGTAGATACCGTCGCGGCTGAGGAGTTCCTGGTGAGTGCCCATTTCGCGTATCTCCCCCTTGTGCAGAACAATAATCTTATCGGCGTTCTGAATGGTCGAAAGGCGATGGGCGATGACGATCGACGTTCGGCCTTTCAGCAGTTTCTTGATGGCCTCCTGGATGAGGATTTCGGTTTCTGTGTCGACGCTCGAAGTTGCCTCGTCCAACACGAGGATGCGTGGATTGAACGCCAGGGCGCGCGCAAACGAGAGGAGCTGTTTCTGTCCAACGGAAAGCGTAGCCCCGCGCTCCTTTACTTCTGCGTCATACTGATTTGGAAGCTGCTCAATGAAGCGCTGCGCACCGACAACCCGCGCGGCCGCTTTGACCCGATCGAGGGAGATGGACTCATCGCCAAGGTTGATATTTCCTTTAATGTCGCCAGAAAAAAGGAAGACGTCCTGGAGCACGACGGCGATGTGCTTGCGCAGATCCGTCGGACGCACTTCGTTGATATTCACCCCATCGATAAGAATGTCCCCCTGCTGGTGTTCATAGAAACGGCTCAGGAGGCTGATGATAGATGTCTTGCCGGCGCCTGTGTGGCCGACGAGTGCGATGGTTTCACCCGGTTTGGCATGAAAGGAGATGTTTTTGAGGACCCATTCCGGTGAATGTGCGCCATCCGAGGGCGGATTGTAGGCGAACCAGACGTTTCGGAATTCGATTTCGCCGCGAACCTGTTCCAATAATTTTGGAGAAGCGGGGACACTGAGGACAGAGGTGTCGTCCAGGAGATGAAAAATGCGTTCCGAGGAAGCCATCGCCGTCTGGAGAATATTGTATTTCTCCGAAAGATCGCGAATGGGTCGCCAAAACATTTCGTTGAACTGGACGAATGCCATGATGGTTCCGAGCGTCACTGCTCCCCCAAGTACATTGCCCCCGGCGTACCAAATAATCAAGCCAATGGAAAGGGCGCCGATAAAATCGACGCCGGGATAGAAGACAGCATAGTAGAAAATTGACTTGATGTTGGCATCCCTGTGGGCCGCGTTGATGCTTGAGAACTTGTCGAACGACTTCTTCTCCCGGTTGAAAATCTGATCGACAATCATGCCGGTGATGTGCTCTTGCATGAACGAATTGATACGTGCGATCTGCAATCGGACTTCTCGGTACGCTTCCCGGGCCTTTTTTCGAAACAGAAACGTTCCATAAAACAGAAGCGGCAGAACGCTTAGTGAAACCAGGGAAAGCTCCCAACTCATGGAAAACATGAAGTAAAAGATGCCGACAATGGTGAAAACGTCGCTAAACACCATCACGATACCGGAAGAAAACATCTCGTTGAGGACCTCAACATCGTTTGTTACCCGCGTGATGAGTCGGCCGATCGGATTCTTGTCATAGAATTTCGGTGCGAGGTTTTGCAGGTGACGGAAAACCTCCATCCGAAGGTCAAAAATCGTCCTCTGACCTATCCACTGCGTGAGATAGGCGTTCGCATACTGGATGAAGCCCCTGATGATGAGCACCGCCAGGAAGAGCATCACCGTTATCAACAATCCGTGCTTGTCCTTTTGCGCGATATTGACGTCAACCGCCACTTTGGTGAAGTACGGGCGGATAGCTTCCATGGCGCTGGTCAGCACGCTCAGGACGATGCCAAGAACAACATGCCAGCGGTACGGTCTCAAATACTTCAGGAGCCGCCGCATCAGTCGGGCGTCGTATGCTTTACCGAGGACTTCTTCTTCGTGCATGGATCAATCCAAAATGAAAAATTCAAAATGAAAAAAGGGTAACCCGGAAAGCAAAATGAAAAATGGCAAAACTCACGTTTTTCTCTTGCCACGAGCGCTGCTTACAATTGCTCCCAGGATGCGTGTAATCTCGTCTGCTTCTTTGAGAGCGCCGGCCAATTGGGCCGATGGCAATATGTTTGAAGCATCTAAGAGACGGAGCCAGAACAGCGTCTCTCGGGCCTCCCGCAATGAAATGTTCATTCGGTAAACGAAATCGCTTTTACTGTGCGCGGCGGTCGCTTCTTCAACATTCGCGCCGATCGAAGTCCCAGACCGGACAAGTTGCTTTCCGATGGTTGTCGCTGAGATCGTATTTGGTAACTTCTCCACGAGTGCAAGGATCTGCAACGCAAATCGAAATGTCCTGGCTTTAATATCTTCTGGCTGAGCTTCTGCCATTTTTTAATGTTTCATTTTTAATTTTGCATTGCTAAAGCTCTTCCAGCTCCTGCTCCAACAACTGTTTCTCGTTGAGATCGGCATAGATGCCGCCTTTGGCAACAAGCTCTTCGTGTGTTCCTCGCTCAACGATCCGGCCTTTGTCGAGGACGACGATCAGGTCTGCCTCTTTGACGGTCGATATTCTGTGGCTGATGATGATGCTCGTTCGCCCTTTCATGAACGCCCGCAGCCGGCGCAGGATTTCCTCTTCGGTATAGGTATCGACGGCAGAGAGGCAGTCATCCAGAATGAGGATCTTCGGCTGTCGGATGAGTGCTCTGGCAATGCTTGTGCGTTGCTTCTGTCCGCCGGAGAGCGTAATTCCGCGTTCGCCGATCATCGTATCGAATTGATTCGGAAACTCCAGGATATCCTTTGCGATCTGAGAAATCTCCGCGGCTTCTTTCACATGCTCCTGGGTCCCATCATCGGTTCCGTACCTGATGTTTTCCGTCAGCGTGTCGGAAAACAGAAAGGTTTCCTGCGGAACGTATCCAATGTTGGTACGCAAGACTTCCAGCGGGATTGTCCGAATGTCATTCCCATCGATCAGGAGTTCGCCTTCTGTGATATCGTAAAGTCGAGGGATGAGGTTCACGAGAGTAGTTTTTCCTGAGCCTGTATAGCCCACGACTGCGACCGTCATGCCCTTGTCGATCGACAGGTTGATGTTCTCAAGAGTCGGCCTTGTGCCGCTCTTGTGGGTAAATGTCATGCCGCGGAATTCAATGGCCCCTTCAATCTCCCCGATACGAGTATCTGTCGTTGCCGTGTCTTTGATTTCGGGGTCAGTGTCGAAGATCTTCGATAGCCGTTCCATTGACGCAGCTCCCTGCTGCAGCAGGTTGATGACCCATCCAAACGCGATCACAGGCCAGATCAGCATGACAAGGTATGCAAGGAACGCCGAGAGCTCGCCGATCGTCAATCGGCCGGCCATGACCCGTAGTCCACCCGAATAGAGTGTGATAATGATTGAACAGCCAATAATCATGAACATCAAAGGCCACATCAGAGACTGAATGCGGGCGAGGACGAGGTTCTTCTTGAGATAGTCCCAGCTTATCTTGCTGAACTGCTCGGTCTCGAACACCTCACGGACGTAGGACTTAATGACTCGGATTCCGGAAAGATTTTCCTGAGCGCGAGTCGTCAGGAGTGAAAACTGCGCCTGGCGTTCGAGGGATTTCTTGTGAACGGTTTTTCCGAGTGTGTACACTGCGATAGATGCAAACGGCAGGGGAATGAGAGCCAGAAGCGTCAACTGCCAGTCACGAACCATCATCAACACGAGAACCATGGAGAACGTCAGAAACGTATCGGTTGGGTACATGATGCCGGGACCGAGCACGTTCCTCACCGATCCGATATCATTGGTAGCATGAGCCATGAGATCGCCGGTGGGAGTATTTTGAAAATACGAGTACGAGAGTCGCTGCAGATGGGCCAGTAAATCGTTTCGCAGATCGAACTCGATATGACGCGAGACCACAATAATCGTCTGCCTCGTTAGAAACGTGAACACTCCGGCCACGATGGAGAACGCGACGATGATCAAAGCCCATTGGAAGAGAGTGCCGGCGACGTGTGCGTGGTTATCAATTCCAGCTTTCAACGCATCGATTGCGCGGCCAAGAAACATCGGTTGCACGACAGTGAACAGATTGCTCATAATCACTGTTAGTACACCCCAGATCAGTGTCCGTTTGTAGCGGAGAAGATATGGTTTCAACCGAAGAAGAGGCTTCATTGACAATGAAGAATTCAAAATGAAAAATGACAAAAATCTCAAACTAACTTCAAACTAAATCCCATCTCAAAAACCTTCTGAAACAAGAAAATCCTCTCACGCCAAGCCGCAAAGTGCGTATTCATCGCATTATCTTTGCGTCCTTCGCGCCTTTGCGTGAGAATTCTTGAGATAGCCTCTAGCCAATGATTTCGAACTTCGTATACTGATGCAGCACCTTGGGGATGACGATCTTTCCCTCGGGTGTCTGATAGTGCTCGATAAGAGCGGCAACGACGCGTGGTAACGCGAGGCCTGAACCATTCAAAGTATGAACAAATTCCGGCTTCGATCCGTTCGCTGGTCGGAAGCGCAAATTCATTCTCCGCGCCTGAAAAGCCTCGAAATTACTGCAGGATGAGACCTCCAGCCATTTGTTCTGGCCCGGCGCCCAGACTTCAAGGTCGAATTTCTTGGTTTGTGTGAAGCCCATGTCTCCTGTGCACATCAAGAGCGTGCGATAGGGAAGTCTGAGGAGTTGGAGCAGGTGCTCGGCATCATTTCGGAGAGACTCCAGTTCGTCGTACGAAGTGGAGGGATGAACGAACTTCACAAGTTCCACTTTGTCGAACTGGTGGAGGCGGTTCAAACCCCGGACATCCTTGCCGTACGAGCCGGCCTCGCGACGAAAGCATGGTGTGTACGCTGCGTAGCGGATCGGAAGGTCTTTCTCCGTCAGGAGTTCATCGCGATGGAAATTTGTTACCGGGACTTCTGCTGTTGGAATCATGTAGAGGTGATCACGTTCAACGACGTACATCAAATCCTCTTTGTCAGGGATTTGTCCTGTGCCGCGCGCGCTGTCCTCGTTCACAACAATCGGCGGAGCGATCTCCTTGTATCCTCGCTGCAGCGCCTGATCGATGAAGAAATTGATGAGCGCTCGTTCGACCGTCGCCCCCTTCCCGACATAGAACGGGAAGCCCGCGCCAGTCACCTTCGACCCACGCGAGAAATCGATGATTCCTAATCGCTCGGTGATTTCCCAGTGAGGTTTGAGCGGGAAGTCCACCGTTGGGGGTTCTCCCCAGGTGAACACCGGCTTGTTGTCGTCGGGTGTTCGGCCGAACGGGACGGAAGGGTGCGGAACATTGGGTACCGTGAGGAGCAAGCCATTCAGCTTCGACTCGATCTCCCGCAGCTCTCCATCGATTGCCTGGATGCGGTTCTTGACGGACTCCATTTCTGAGATCGCTGTGGAGGCATCACCGCCTTCTTTCTTGAGTTTTCCGATCTGAGCGGAGACGTCGTTGCGTTTGGCCTTGAGTGCTTCGCCCTCTTGGATCAGTTTGCGACGCTGTTCATCAAGCGAGACAATCTCCTGCAAATCGACATTGATTCCTTTGGCTTCGGCCCCTTTTCGGACTATTTCGAGGTTTTCGCGGATAAATCTGAGATCGAGCATGGAAGAAACACCAGCCCCTTTCTATCGTTCGGTTGAGAGTTCGAATTCAACAAGCAGCGGCAAATGATCCGACGCTAATGACTTCACGACGCGAGCTGACAAAGGTCGGAGATGAGCTGCCGCGGATGTGCTGTCTGGGTTTCGTGAGTTGTTCGTGAATGCGTAGTCGATTCGTTTCTTTGGTGCATCAGACGGGAAGGTGAAGCCTTCCCACGTTCCCGCCAGCTCCCAGGTATCAAGATACTCTTCTTTTAGTTGAGTCACCACGCGGCTGGAGGGAATATCGTTGAAATCGCCACAGAGCATTGTTGCGCGGGATGAATACGCCTTCAGGATGGTCTTGAGGTCATTGACATTCGCGACTCGTAACGAGTCGTTTCCCTGACTGTCGAAGTGCGTGTTGGCGACGACAACCTCTTCTCCGATGATTCCCAGAACCAGCAGAAGGACGCCCCGTTGTTCTGCCTCTGGGAATTTCTTGAATAGCACGTTTCGCTCCTCGAAGATCGGGAATCGGGTGAGAAACGCGTTTCCGTAGTCGCCCCCCTGATAGTCAATGGTCTTCCCAAAGGCATAGGTCATGCCAGTAATGTCGGCGAGCTTCGTGATGATGTCGATCTTCTTTGATCGCTCGACACCCCTGTCGACTTCCTGGATGGCGACAATGTCCACCTTTTCATCGGTGATGAGTTGTGCGATCCGGTCGACGTTAATCTTCTTATCCACTCCTTCGCCGTGATGAATGTTCCACGTCATGAGCCGAATGGTCTGTCGCGTCGCGGCACCGCGGCCAGACACGCATCCAGAGAACGCAAGCATAGAGAGGAGCACTGGCAAGAGAAGCGCCACGAGCCAGTCTCTTCGAAATGATGTGGCTAGTGCTGCGGGGTTCACCTAATTACTCCCAGTGGTCTGCATCTCGCGCTTGAGGACCGTCAGGCCCTGAGTCATATCCATGGGATTCAAACCGAGTTCAGTCTGTGCCTTGAGTGTCACAAAACCTGATAGGAGAGGTCGTGGAGCTTCCTGTTTGAGATCGGCAGTCTTGACGCGGTTGATCAATCCAGCGTCCAGTCCAAAAACATCTGCAATCCGGAGAGCAAAATCATATCGACTTGCACGGTCCTTGCCGCAGACATGATAGATCCCATCGCGGTTCAACTCAAATCCCTTCACTGCTGCGAATGCCAGATCAGTGACATGGGTCGGATTGCTGATCTGATCATCGACGCAGCGGATGTGGTTGCCAGCCTTCAGGTTTTTGACAACCCAAAGGGGAAAGTTCTCTTTGATGCCTATCCCGGCACCGTACAGGACAATCGTGCGCAATATCGTATAAGGAATTCCGCCAATCCGTACGGCGTTTTCGCTGGCCAATTTGGATTTGCCGTAGTAGCTGATAGGACATGGCTTGTCATCTTCGCTGTAGGGCCCGTGGCTTCCGTCAAAGACATAATCGGTGGAAACATGGACAAGCCGTGCGCCAACCTTTCGTGCCGCTTCCACAAGGTTCTCGACGCCGACCACGTTGACTTTCCACGCTTCGTCGCGATGGACCTCGCACCAGTCGACGTTCGTGGCGGCTGCAGCGTTAAGGATTGCCGTTGGATGGAAACTCGAGATCAGACTCTTGACGTCTCCTTTTTTGGTGATGTCAAGCTGCGTGTAGTCGAAGAGGCGGTCGTCAAAAACAAATGATCGTTCCTGGGAGGTGTTCAGTACTTCATAATCGGTTTGCGAACTGAGCATCAACGCAAGCCGCTGGCCGAGCAAACCGTTAGATCCGCAGATGAGAATCCGTTTCATCGTAGACTCTCTTCCAACGCAGTCGCTGCATCAGTTCTCTCGTCACGGTACTTCACTATAACCGGGGTGTAGAGTGCGATGCCGTGCTGCCGGGCAAACACCCCGTCGACTTGCCGGCTGCCCTGCACGACGACTGCACCCTCAGGAATCACGAGAGGTCTCTCCGCGGTTCTTCGATAGATCGCTCCCTTCACGAGATCATAGACCGGTGTCGAACCCGTCAGGACGACGCCTGAACCGATGACCGCGCGCCGTTTCACAATCGTTCCTTCATAGATGCCGCAGTTTCCACCAATCATAACGTCATCCTCAACGATGACCGGCATGGCTCCGATGGGCTCGAGCACGCCACCGATCTGCGTGGCAGCGCTCACGTGCACTCGCTTACCTACCTGCGCGCAGGATCCCACAAGAGTATGCGAGTCGACCATTGTTTCCTCATCGACGTACGCTCCAACATTGATGTAGGCCGGAGGCATGATCACGACGTTTGGGGCAACGTATGATCCATCACGGACCGACGTGCCGCCGGGAACGATCCTGACACCATCCTCCTGTGTAATGTTCTTCAGCGGAAACGTCGCCTTGTCGAAGAAACGGAACTGCGGGTTTGGTGAGTACTCCTGGATTTTTCCCAGCCGAAAACCGAGAAGTATTCCTTTCTTCACCCACGAGTTGACGATCCATCCTTCGATGCTCCGATTGTCCGTCGACGGATTTGCCGCCCGCACTTCTCCGTCGTTGAGGAAGAACTTCAGATCGTGGAATGCGCGAAGGGCTGCATCCCGGTCAAGGGTGGCGACATCCTGATCGAAGTACGATTCGATTTGTTCTTTTAGAGTCATCCGTGCCTGTATCCTATCTTTTTCTAAAGGAGTCCCAATTCCTTCAGGGCTGCCTTCAGTTTCTCGCGGTTCTTTTCTCCGATTGGAACGAGAGGGAGCCTGTAGTTTTCCTCGATCATGCCCATCATCGCCAGTGCTGCTTTGACAGGAATAGGATTGGCTTCAATGAAATTGATGTTCATGAGAGGGAGCAACCTGTTGTGGAGTGCGCGTCCCTTTTCCCATTGACCCTTGAGGCAATGACGGACCAGGTCAGAGAATTCCTTTGGGACTTCGTTCGCTACAACGGAAATGCACCCATCCCCCCCGAGAGCCATCAGCGGAAGAGTGATCGCATCATCCCCTGAGAGCAGGGAGAACCCCTCTGGCTTGTTCCGCGCGATTTCCATGATTTGGGCAATGTTTCCCGAAGCTTCCTTTACCGCCATGACATTCGGAATTTCGGTGGCCATTCTGAGCGTTGTCGCCGCCTCTATGTTCCCTCCCGTTCGGCCAGGTACGTTGTAGACGATGATAGGAATGTCCACAGCTTCGGCAATGGCTCGATAATGCTGGAAATAGCCTTCCTGAGTCGGCTTGTTGTAGTACGGTCCGACAACGAGCGCGGCGTCCGCTCCCGCTTTCTTCGCCCTCATTGACTGCTCGATGGCTTCTGCAGTGCTATTGCTGCCGGTGCCAGCGAAGATCTTGGCTCGACCGTTTGTCTGTTCGATGACGATGTCGAACACACGATAATGTTCCCTGTAGGTGAGCGTCGGACTCTCTCCCGTTGTCCCTACCGGGATGAGCGCTTCAACGCCACCTTTGATCTGAAAGTCCACGAGGCGTCGAAGTGCTTTTTCATCCAATGATCCGTCTTTCTTGAACGGAGTGACAAGCGCCGTGCCGGTTCCCTGAAACTGTTTTCGTTTTCCCATGCCCTCTTCCTATCGTTTCTGATTGAACACGTCTTCGAGAACCTCGTCGAACGTATACATCCCTTGCTTGTCTTTGATCCACTCGGCGGCGACGACCGCTCCGAGCGCGAACCCAGTTCTGTTTTTCGCCGTGTGAATGATTTCGATACTGTCGGCGGTCGAGTCGAATCTCACGCTATGGGTCCCAACGACCGATCCGATTCGCCCTGAAGTGACCTGAAGTTGTTCTGGTCGGATCTTACCTTCCGGTGAACCAGGCAGAATCTCTCTCTTTCGTTTGATTGTGGAGAGGAGAACATTAGCTATGGAGGCCGCCGTTCCACTCGGCGAATCAATCTTGTCCTTATGGTGAATTTCATGGATCGAAACATCATACTCATCAAACCGGTCAAACAATGTCCCCGCCTCTTTGAGGATCCGGTAGAAAACGTTCACACCGAGGGAGAAGTTTGCAGCGTGGACCAGCCCGATGCCAGATGACTGAACCAACGATTGAATCCTTTCGCGGTCGCTCTGCCAGCCAGTTGTCCCCACGACGATCGATTTTCGAAGCTTCGCTAACTCTTCTACATGTTTGACGACTGTGGGTGGAAGAGCGAAATGCACCGCGACGTCCGCTTTTTGCACGCCTTCGATGAAAAGCGAAGGTGTGTCGATGTCCACGCGTGCGGTAATCTCCATCCCGCGGTCAACCGCAACGCGCTCGACCTCTTTGCCCATCTTGCCGTAACCGATGAGTGCAAGTCGAAGTGCCGGAGCTGGGTCGGTCATGCATCCACCTCTTCAAAAAGATCGAGTTCGGGGACAGGCTCAAAGAACTCCTTATGCAGTTGCTGAACTGATTGGACCATGGCGTCTTCGTCGATGACCAGGCTCATGTTGATTTCCGAAGCTCCTTGAGAAATCATCGTCACGGAAATGTCATTCAGAGCGCGGAATACACGATCGGCAACGCCTGCAGCCGAACGCATCTGTTCGCCGACGACACAGATGATGGCCTTGTTCTCATACACGTTCACTTCCGCGAATCCGCGAAGGTCCTCCACAATCTGCTCGAGGCGGCTTGTATTGTCGATCGTCAGCGAGACGGCAACTTCGGATGTACTCACGAGATCAACCGGCGTCTGGTGTCTCTGAAACACCGAAAAGATGGAAGAGAGAAAACCATAGGCCATGAGCATCCGTGATGACTGAATGTTAATGACTGTAATCCCTTTTTTCGAGGCGATCGATTTGACAGCGACTTTCGATTTTGGAGGATCGGAGACGATCCGAGTTCCGCTCGATTGGGGCCGCTTCGAGTTCAAGACAACAACTGGGATATTCTTTTCCACTGCGGGCAGGATCGTGCTTGGATGCAGAACCTTCGCACCGAAATATGCGAGTTCTGACGCCTCGCGGAATGAGATCACCTTGAGTTTCTTGGCGGCCGGCGCAATTCTTGGATCTGCTGTCAGAACACCGTCGACGTCAGTCCAGATCTGGATTTCTTCGGCATCCAGTGCAGCACCAAGGATCGCGGCGGAATAATCCGACCCGCCTCGTCCTAGGGTTGTTGTAACGCCCTTGACGGTAGATCCGATGAACCCTTGTGTCACAACGATCTTCTCCGCCTGCACGAATGGCAGAATCCGGACGGCGGCTTCCTGAGCTATCCGATCGAAAAGCGGCGTCGCGGATGCGTACTGCTCATCCGTAATCATGAACGTGCGTGCGTCGACAAGCTCCACGGAGTGCCCCTGTTCCGCCAATGCCCGGGTGAAGATCATTGTCGACAGCTGTTCGCCGACGGACGCAACGGCATCGAGGGACCGATTCGTCAGTTCTCCGAGGATAGCGATCCCCTGGCAGAGGGTCTTAAGCTCCTCGAAGCGCTTTCGGATGGTGAGGATCAGCTGCTGAACGTCTGAGCGGCTGTCAATGAGGTTCTCGAGCAACACTACATGCCGCTCCAGAAGGGCATTGAGTTCGCTGTGCGCTTTGTCGAGATCGCCGTCGAGTGCTCTATGAGCTGACCGAAGCAGAGTATTCGTCGCACCGGTAATTGCAGAGAGGACCACAACAGGCTTGCGCTGCCGTTCTCCCGAAACAATCTCCATCACGTTTTTCATGGCACGTGCATCTTCCACCGACGTGCCACCGAACTTCATAATGATCATGGAATGATCTCAGCCTTCTGCTCTCGTTGCGGGAGGAGTTGATGCCGGTTGTTGTCTCAGAGACTCAAGTCCGTCCGGACCACGGAAGGTTGACTTGAAGGTGGCGGCTTTATTGCCAGCTTCCGCCGCTTTCACGAGGTCCTTCGATTTAAGGAATTCCGCGAAGAATGCGGCTCCGAAAACATCTCCGCATCCTACCGTATCGACAACGGCAGAGACACCGATGCCGGGAATGTCATGTCGGAACAACTTCTTGTGCTCCTGGCGAATCAGTGTCGCTCCGCCTTCACCGCGGGTGATCACAAGTCCGCTGACCATCAGCGGCATCAGTTGGTTGACCAGCGCTGCTTCGTCGTATCGCTCGGTCGTGAGGCCGGCTGCCTCCGGTTCGCTCAGTTGGATGGAATGCAGCATGAAGCACCAGCGCCGCCAGTCGCTCAGGGGCCGGCGGAATCGGGCTTGTTCATCGTCAACGCCCAGTGTCAGGGAATGAAAATCAAAATGGATGGGTATTCCGTCGTCGCGGACATTCATCCGGATATTGTCGAGGGTCTCCAGGAGAATGTCGAATCCCGAAGCCATGTTGATGAGGATGCCATCCACATCGAGAAACGACTTGATCTTTGAAAAGGGAATAGGGGACGCAATATGCTTCTAGCACTCCGTCCTTCCCCCGGAAGGATGAGTGAAGAAATGGACCTCGTTCGTACTCTCTTTGGTTTTGTAGACTCCCTTTGGATCGACATTGCCAAACCGTTGCAGCTGCTCTACGATCTTGTCGTATTCGTCTTCGTGGATCCCAAAGACCGGAAAGATCTTGTCCTCGGGGGCGAGAAATACAGACAGTCCCGCAACTGAATAAAAAATGCCGCCGAGCGTCTCCACCACCTCTTCCTTGCCGCCATTCATGAGGTGGTACACGTCGCGCGCCAAATGTCCTATAACGGTGACCTTTGTCTCCTTCGCCACAAGTTTGTCCTCATTGTTCAGATTCGCCGGGTGGGGCCCAGATCTGTGAGTTCTTTTTCGTTAAGGCGCCACAGCGTCTGACAGGGGAATCTATTCTCGTACAGCGCCTTCCCGACGATCACCGAATCGACGCCAAATTTCTCAATTTCCTGCAAACGGATCAAATCCCGATACCCATTGATACCGCCCTGAGCCGTGATGCGCACGCCGGATCGCGTGGCGAGTTCTTTCAGAGATTCGGGATTGCTGATCTTCGTCACTCCGTCCGGAGCGAATTCTGAATACATGACACGTGAGACTCCAAGCTTCTTCATTCGCAGCACGAATGTCAACGGCGAAATATCGTGAACCTTCTTTCCGCCGTCAGTGCGAATCCGGCCGTCGTGTGCCTCGATCGAGATGGCGATCCTCCGTGCCCCGAAGTCCTGAATCAGCTTCTCCACAAGAGCCTCGTCCTGCACTGCAATCGTCCCAACAACGATGCGGTAGACTCCTTTCTCGATGAGGGACTTAATATCCTCATAGTTCCGCAACCCGCCCCCCACCTGAATCGGGATATCGACGGCTTTGACGATATTCTCGATGATATCCCAATTATGGACTGTGCCTGTCTTGACCCCATCAACGTCAACAACGTGAAGCGTCTTGGCGTTCTCGCCGCGCCAAAGAATCGCCATCTTCACAGGGTCAATGGAATAGAGGTTTTCGGACCCCGGATCGCCGTGGACGAGCTGAACGCATTGGCCGCGTCGGATCTCTATCGAGGGGAAAATGAGGAGCATTTGGCTGCTATCCCATCAGACATTAACAAAGGGAGGCTTCATCGCTGAAACGCCGGGGCAGATGAAGTCCAGACGAGTTGCTGAATGAACAGCTTTGGATCGCCTGTTTTCTTAAGAATGGAGAAAATTTGAGTGAGATTCAAGGAAACGGGGGTTAGGAAGACGAATTCAGAAGAGAGTGGGGAAGGCCGGAGACCTATCCGAGATGTACCTTTCTACCTCTTCTTCGGGGAGAGACGCTTAAGGTTTTCCTGAACAGCGATCGTCAATTGCTCGCGCGTGAAGGGTTTGTTCAGAAGTTGCTTCGGGCCAAAGATTCCCGGTTCTTCGTTGAGTGACTCGCCGGATTCTGTGATCAGGAGGAGTGGGATTCCCTGCGATGGTCGAACGTTTTGAATGGACTTGAGGAGTTGCCGCATATCCAGTTTCTTGCTCTCATAGTTGCAGATGATCAGGTCAGGCTTGTCCTTTTTTGTCGATTTGAATGCCTTGTCTTCATCCGTCGCGTGCACGACCTGGTATCCGTTCCGGAGGAGCGTCTGAGCCATTGTCGCAATGCTCAGAAGGTCGTCATCAACGATAAGGATTTTCTTAGGATTGAACTTTGCCATACGAAGAAAGTGTCGTTGCTTTGGATGAGACTCCGGAGTTCATTTATTAGGAACAAAAAATAGTGTAACGAGTTCCTGAATATTTTCCGTCCTGCATTTACGCTTTGTGCGGTTCACGATCATTCAGTTTTTCGATGATACCATCGATGGACCTGCGAAGCTGCAGGATCTGCACCGGGGAAGCGACGCGCTGGACTTCTCTCAAAGTCACGGACTTTTTTCGACGATATTTCGATTCGATGATATGCGCCGCAACAGGGTAGAAGAGCCACTTCCCCATATCGAGCATATCGGCTTCATTGCGCTCTCTGACATCAAAAACGCAGAATACGTACACCTCAGGTCTCGGATAGAGCGTGAGACCAGGAATCGAAGTCTTGATCTCCTTCCGCTGAATGTGATTGACGGGAAACGAAATGCGGGACGGTTTCGATTGAAGCCAGTGCTCAATGTAGGCCGCTGATTTCACTTTGATTTTGCGGCCTCGATAGATATGGTCAGCAACATCCCATTCAATGCGCGCATTCTCCGTAGTTCCAAGAACGGCTCCGACGAGGAATTCGGCAAAAATCCCGCGGTTGCTGCTGATGATCAGATCAGAGAAAGCCCACGACCAGAAATCGAGCACCGTGTTGCCATAGAGGTCGTCGATAACGCGGTTTGGTTCCAGCTTGCTAACGTTCATGGGGATAGAATCCTCGTTTGAAGCGTCTTCAATTTGCCGGTTTGTGAATTGAGAGAGTGTGTTTTCAGTCACTCTGTTGCGAAATGGGTCGAACATCCACCCTGTGTTCCCGCAAGTGCGACCGAAGATCGAGGCCGATTTTCAGAGCGACAAGAAATAGCAATCCGACGATAGGCGATTGCAGGATCGTCACGAGGAATCCCCCTGCGATGATGGTGATATGGAGCACAATGACCCTTCCGTACGGTTGCTGCATGAGCTTTATCGGGTTAACTTTGAGATATTCTCCCTCTCCGATATAGTTTACCGCAAATGAGACGGCGTGGCTCGCCGCCAAACCGATGATCGCCCAACCAAGGTCATATTCACGGATGAACCCTATGATGATATTTTCATCCGGAAACGGAGCCCCGACCCGGAACATGCCGCCAAAGAACCCCATCACAAAGATCCCATGCACGAACGTAAAAAGTCCAAAGTGAGCACAAAAGAACGGGATGATAAAGAGCTTCAGGAGCCAGACAGGCTTGTTTCCTGGATCAGCGAGCAGCATGCGAAAGA
>JBGPAN010000016.1:0-20049 GCA_041480785.1 Bacteroidota bacterium
CGCCCAAGCTGTCTATCGCTCATGTAACTTGCATGGCTTTACCTGTTCTTTATTGCTCGACGATGTCAAAATACTTTTGAGACAACCTCAGACGGTCCGTTTTGAAGGAGCAGGGGTGGTCGGCTCATTCTGGTTGACGGCTGCAAGCTATCGAATTGTTGATGCACGAATCACGAAGAATCAAAAAGACGGACTCTATGAAACGCTGCCTTGTTGTTATACCTACATACAATGAAGCTGACAATCTTCCCCAGCTTCTGCCAACGGTGCTGAAGCTCGGCGATCATTTCAACGTACTGGTCGTGGACGACGGTTCTCCTGACGGCAGTGCAAAGCTGGTGAAAGAGATGCAAAAGACTGAACAGCGGCTTCACCTCATCGAGCGTCCCGGGAAAATGGGATTGGGAACTGCCTACGTCGCCGGCTTCAAATATGCGATCGCCAATGGTTTCGACTTCGTCTTCGAAATGGATGCCGATTTCTCGCATGACCCTGCTGAACTCCCTCACTTGCTTGAGAAGGCTGAGGAATACGACCTGGTCATCGGATCCCGCTACATCCAGGGGGTCAATGTCGTCAACTGGCCCATGAGAAGGCTGCTGCTCAGCTATTTTGCGAACATCTACACGAGGGTGATCACCGGGATGCCGGTGCGCGATGCAACCGGCGGATACAAATGTTTCAGACGAAAAGTGCTGGAGAGCATCGATCTCGATTTGATTCATTCTAACGGGTACGCTTTTCAGATCGAAATGAATTTCAAAACATGGCGAAAAGGATTCCGCGTCTGCGAGATCCCCATCGTTTTCGTGGATCGACGCATCGGTGTTTCGAAAATGTCCAAACACATCGTCTACGAAGCCGTGTGGATGGTGTGGAGACTGAAAATCAAGAGCCTGTTTGAGCGTAGGTGATCTCTCGCAGAGACTAAAAGGTGCCAAGTAGAAAGTAAAAAGTAGAAAGAAATGTATTCATCTCGTCGCATCTTTGCGTTTCTTTTCGGTCTCCGCGGTTAGAAACAAAATCAAACCGCAGAGGGCGCAAAGAGCGCAGAGTGCCAAAAGAGACTTTGAAATGTCGATGTCTGAAAACGAGATTGGTGGAATTGTTGTAGATCGTGCATTGCAGGTGCATCGTGAGCTGGGCCCGGGCTTGCTTGAATCTACGTATGAAGCGTGTCTATGTCATGAACTGAGAACCGCAGGTTTGGATGTGGAGGTGCAGAAGGCACTTCCTGTTGTTTACAAAAGCGTCAAACTGGATTGCGGTTATCGTATTGACTTACTCATTGAAAAGAAGGTCGTCGTCGAGATAAAAGCTGTCGAAGCGCTCAATGACGTTCATCTAGCACAAATTCTGACATACTTGAAGTTGTCCGGATGCAAACTCGGATATCTGATCAACTTCAACGTTAAACGAGTGAAAGACGGAATCAAGCGAGTCGTGAATCAACTTGGAGAAGAGAGCGAAGAGTGACCTTTGCGTTTCTTTGCGGTCTCTGCGGTTAGAAACAAAATCAAACCGCCAAGAGCGCGGAGAGCGCTAAGGAAAGCTTCCCTTCTGTGCGTGACATTTGTCAATGCCTGGAAAACAAAAACAAATATCGCCCCTCCTTTCCATCATCATCGTCAACTACAACGTGCGTGATTTTCTGCATCACGCACTTGTTTCTTTGCAGAAGGCGATGAAGGGCATTCGTGGAGAGATCATCGTTGTCGACAATGCTTCGGACGATGGAAGCATCGAAATGGTCCGCCACCGCTTTCCCTCAGTTCACCTCATCGCCAGCAAGGTCAACTTGGGCTTTGCCAAAGCAAACAATCTCGGATTGAAGCGTGCGCGCGGCACATATCTTCTGCTTATCAATCCCGATACTCTTGTTCAGGAAGACACGCTCCGTGTGATGATCCAGTTCTTCCAGGACAGCCCCGATGCGGGTCTCGCCGGCTGCAAGGTTCTCAATCCGGACGGTACGTTTCAGCTTGCCTGCCGTCGGAGTTTTCCGCGGCCATGGGTGGCATTTTCGAAAATGGTCGGGTTGAGCGGACTGTTCCACGACTCCCGCCTGTTCGGGCGCTACAACCTGACGTATCTGAGTCCTGATGAGACATATGAGCTCGATGCCGTCAGCGGATCGTTCATGATGGTGCGCCGTGAAGCATACGAACAGGTGGGGGGCCTTGACGAAGACTTCTTCATGTACGGAGAAGATCTGGATTGGTGTTACCGCATCCAACAGGCCGGTTGGAAGAACTATTATGTCCATTCGACGCAGATCATCCACTACAAGGGGGAGAGCACGAAGCGGAGCAACCTGGACGAAATCCGAACATTTTACCAGGCCATGCATCTGTTTGTGCAGAAGCACTTCAGCAGTTCCAGGATCTTCGCATTCCTGATCGGGGCTGCCATTACTGTGTCGTCACGGCTTGCCATGCTCAAAGCGTTCCTCAGACCGCTGGCAGTCGCTCTGGTTGATATCGTTCTTGTTGACCTTTCGATCTTTCTGGCTGAGCTCGTCTGGTTCGGCGAGATCTTCCGGTTGCCGACTCATGCGTATCCCATCGTTTATACCGTGCCTGCTATCATTGTCATCGCAGGGATGTATTCAGCAGGTGTCTATACGCACCGGCGCATGTCGATCTCACGGTCGATGGTTTCAACGATCGTGAGTTTTGTGTTCATTTCGGCCCTGGTGTTCTTTTTCAAGGAATATGGATTCAGTCGAGGTGTGACAATTATTTCAGGACTCCTCAGCGCAGTGTTTCTCCCCGGTTGGCGGTTACTGCTGCGGGTTCTTGGGAGGAGCTCTGCCGAAGGACGAAGGAGTATCCTTGGTCGCCGGACGCTCATCGTCGGAACGGACAAATCAGCGCAGGAATTGCTGCGACGACTCCGCAGCCGGGTAAGCGATGGATATGACGTGTTGGGATTTGTCGATGTCAATCGAAAGAGGATCGGTGAGGAGCTGGTGGGACTCCCGATTGTCGGCAGCACCGAGAACATCGGCAAGGTCATTCAGGACATGAAAGTCAGCGACGTTATCTTCTCAACGCAGACTCTTCTCTATGCTGATATCCTCTCGGTGATCGGTCGAACGCATGCCCAGTCTGTCAATTTCCATCTTGTGCCGAATACGCTGGAAGTTATTATCGGCAAGGGAAGCGTCGATTCGCTGGATGAACTGCCACTCGTTCAGATCACGTACAACATCGAGAAAGCCACGAATCGCTCCATGAAACGGCTCTTTGATATCTGCGTGTCAGTTGTTCTTTTGATTTCGATCTATCCTTTCCTATATTTGAAAAAGGTCTCAACGGGAAAAATCCGCTCGGAGTTTATTCTCCGCGTTCCGAAGGTGCTTGCGGGGACCTTTAGCCTCGTCGGACCTCCCGACAACAGCACCGCGACCCCTGACTCAGAGCGGCAGAGTGTGCTCTTCCTGGGGAAACCTGGCCTCACGGGTTTGGTCCAGCTCCAGGGAAACCGTGTTCTGGAGGATCAGGAGAAAGACCAATACAACCTCTACTACGCGAAGAACCAAACCTTTGCGTTGGATGTTGAGATCTTGTTGAAGACCATGCTGCGACAACGGCGTGAAGTATAAGAACTCGTGCCACATCAGCCAGCAGAAGGAGCCTTTCCATGGCAAAAATGGTACTGGAGTTTGAGAAACCGATTCTTGAGCTCGAACAGAAGATCGAGGAAATGAGGAAGTACGCAGACAACCTCGATATTGCGGACGAGATTTCGACGCTCGAAAAAAAGGTTGATCAGCTCAGGGAATCGATCTTCTCCAATCTGACTCGCTGGCAACGTGTCCAGCTTGCCCGGCATCCGGATCGGCCCTACACGCTGGACTACATTCATCTCATGACGGAAGATTTCGTTGAGTTGCACGGCGACAGGCTGTTCGCCGATGATAGGGCCATCGTCGGCGGTTTTGCGCGGTTGGGCGACCAGACGGTACTGATCCTCGGACAACAGAAGGGAAGAGACACGAAATCGAACGTCTACCGCAATTTCGGAATGATGAATCCGGAGGGATATCGGAAGGCCCTAAGGTTGATGAAGATGGCGGCTAAATTCAACAGGCCGGTCATCACCCTGCTCGACACTCCGGGCGCATATCCCGGGATCGGGGCGGAGGAACGGGGACAAGCCGAAGCAATCGCGCGGAATCTCTTTGAGATGTCCCACCTGCCTGTTCCGATCGTCGTTGCGATCATCGGGGAAGGCGCTTCAGGTGGTGCTCTCGGTATTGGCGTTGGTGACCGCATTCTGATGTTTGAGAATGCATGGTACTCCGTGATTGCGCCGGAATCATGCTCTTCCATACTTTGGCGAAGTTGGGACTACAAAGAACAGGCTGCCGAGGCACTCAAGCTGACGGCGGTTGACCTCCTGGAACAGGGAATCATCGACCGCATCGTTCCTGAGCCCCGGGGCGGTGCACATCGAAACCACGAATTGTCTGCATCAACACTCAAAAAGATCCTGCTGGAAGAACTCAAGGCGCTCGTCAAGATGAAGCCCGACAAACTCGTCGAAAAGCGAGTGGAGAAGTTCTCGAAGATGGGAGCATGGAAGGAATAGGGACGGGTTGGCACTGAAGAATTCAACGATCCTCCGTGTTCGGTATGCAGATACCGACGCGATGAAGGTGGTCAACAATGGAAAGTACTTCGAGTACTTTGAAGTGGGCCGGTCGGAGCTGTTGAGGTCCCTCGGCTTGCCGTATTCAGAAATCGAAAAACAAGGAATCCTCATCGCGGTGGTTGAAGCGTTCGCGAAATACAGGAAGTCTGCACGCTACGACGATCTGCTCACTATCGAAGCGTCGGTTTCAGAGACGCCCGTGGCGCGCATCCGTATTCAGTATCGGATCTTTGCCGAGGGCGACACCGAGCCCATCGTCGAGGGCTACACCGTTCACAGCTTTCTCAACGAAGCCACCGGACGTCCCACGCGGGCACCGGCCATGTTCGTTCAAACACTGCAAGAGGCGATGACCAACTCTCGGGAGCATCATGCTTAAACCTGAACTCCTCGCAATCCTGTGCTGTCCAAAGTGTAAGGGGGACCTCGACTACGAAGCGGATCAGCAAACGCTCACCTGCAAGTCATGCGGACAGGTGTATCCGGTGAAAGACGACATCCCCATCATGCTGGTCAACGAGGGCGGGAAGAGCTAGCCTCTTCTTAACGCAATACGATCCTTCATGCTCGATCGCATTTTCAAGCTGGGAAAAGAATCGGCCATCTACGGCCTGAGTTCCATCGTTGGCCGGTTTCTCAATTTCCTGCTTGTCCCCTTCTATACGAACTTCCTTGCCAAAGCTGAGCTCGGCGTCGTCGGGTACTTGTACTCCTACATAGCGTTTGTGTTCGTGATCTATGGGTACGGCATGGATTCAGCGTATATGCGCTTTGTCGCTTCGCTGGAGACGGGTGACAAAAAGCAGACAGTCAGCGCACCGTTCTTTTCCCTCCTTTGCACATCATTTCTGTTTTCGCTGTTGATCCATTTCTCTGCAGCTTCCATCGGAGATCTCCTCGACGCCGGACCGGAACGTGCGGACCTCGTGGGGCATGCAGGCTTGATACTTTTTATCCGCTATTCCGCTTGGATCCTGTTTTTCGATACGCTCGCGATTGTTCCATTTGCGTATCTTCGGATGGAGAACAAAGCGAAATTGTTCGCCGGCCTTCGCATTCTCAATATTATCATCACCGTCGTGCTGACGGTCATCATGTTCGTCCTCTTTCAGATGCGAATCGATGTCGTGTTCATCGCCAATCTCATCGCCTCTGCTTCTACCACGCTTGTCCTTCTCTGGATTGTTTCCCCCCAGCTGACGTTCCGCATTCCGGGGAAGCTCTACAAGGAAATGCTTGGATTCGGGCTTCCGTATATTCCTGCCAGTCTGGCGGGAATCGCGATACAGGTCATCGATAGACCGATCCTCAAAGCTATGACCAACAACGAGACCGTCGGGATCTACACAGCCAACTATCGCCTCGGAGTTCTGATGATGCTTGTCGTTGGCATGTTCGACTATGCCTGGCGCCCCTTCTTTCTCACGCACGCAAAGGACAGTGATGCTCCAAAATTATTCTCCAAAGTCTTTACCTACTTTGTCTCACTTCTGATGTTCGTTTTTGTTACCGGGACGATGTTCATTGACGATATCGTCCGGATCCGATTGTTCGGCGGATATTTCATCGGCCCCGGCTATTGGGGAGGGTTGAAGATTGTTCCCATCATTCTCCTGGCGTACGTTTTCACAGGTGCCTACGTGAATTTCGTTGTCGGTGTCTACCTGGAGAAGAAGACAAAATACCTTCCGTACGCGACGGGGGCAGGCGCGGCCGCCAATATCATCGCCAACTACTTTCTCATCCCGTCGCTCGGGATCATGGGCGCCGCCATCGCCACGCTTATCAGTTACGTCGTCATGGCTGCCGGAATCTATTTCCCGTCTCAGAAGTTCTATCATGTGGAGTATGAATGGGGCCGGATTCTCCGATTGTGCCTTGCGACAGGAGCTGTTGTGGGCCTGTTCCTGGTGGTCCATCCCGACCCAGCGACGCTGAGCGGCATATCCATGAAACTGGCGTTCACAGCCCTCTTCATTTTGCTCGTTTTCGTTCTGAGGGTTTTCGACGGTGCCGATATCAAGGAGACGAAAGACGCACTCGCACGAATGTTTACACGAACGTAAACCTTGGTCCGCACGCTGCACAGACACCATTACCGCGAAAAACATCGGCCCCGTCGTCCTGTTGGCGGTGCTCATGTGGGGATGCGGCGGCCAGAAAGAACTGGATGAGGCAATCCCCGTTCTCATCGGAACCGTGTACGTCATCGGGAACGAACCGTTCACAGAACTCTCGATCCAAGCGGATGGCCACAGAATACGCCTCGTAAAGAAAGACACAACAGAATTGTATCGTCGACTGTGGAAGATGCAAGGACAGAAAGTCCGAATTCACTTCCGCCCGGTGGAAACAACATGGGATTCGGTGCACATCATTCTTGAGCATTTTGAACTTGTCAAGGACTAGAACTTATCTCAACAACCTCTTCGCGCCTCTCCGCGGCCTCTGCGGTTTGAATCTAACCGCGGAGGACGCAGAGAAACGCAGAGAAAATCTCGTGTTAGAATCACCGATACGTATTTTGGAGATGGTTTCTTGGGACATGATCTTCCGGACCGCCCTGCTCCTGGCGGTGTGCTTCAGCATGCCGAAAGCACAGGACCTCGTGCCAATGGAATTCGGAAGTCGCGCCATATGCGCTTCGTCCATAGTGAACGACCCGAAGAAAATCCAGGAAGCCTGGCTAAATACACGGATTCAACATCCCGGCCTTATCGAGGCGATGCAACAATTGCGGTTGCAGAAAGGGGAAGCCGATCCGCGAGTCGGTGATCAGAATGTGTTCTGGGTCTACAACACTCAGAACGGGGTTTTTGACACAGTTCGTGCCGAACTCAAGTTCATCGGGACAAAGAGTTACATTTGGGTCGCCCTGTCGGAGTGGAACAATGGGCATGTCAGGTCGACTGATGTTGATGCCATGGCAAATGCGCTGGAGCAGTCGACCGGTGCTGGTTCGATCGACCCCACAAAGGGAATCCTCTCGATCGATCGACAAGTGTACGGGGATCCCCCCAATATCAATTCGAGTTTTCAGAAGGGCAAGGGGGATGGAAAGACCCATTTTTTGGTCTGCGACATACAGGACGGATTTAATGGGGGCAGCTACTATGCTGGCTTTTTCCTTAACGTCGATGTCGATCCGAGCAGCGGCGAGGTTTCAGTCAGCAACCGACGGGACATGCTCTACATCGATTCGTATCCGGGGATCTACTACAACGGTGTTTACCGTACGTGGAAAGCGCTCCCCACACTGGCTCATGAATTCCAGCACCTCATCCATTGGAACTACGATCCGGACGAAATATATTTCTTCAATGAAGGCTTGTCCGAATACGCACAATATCTCTGCGGGTTCGATGTTGAGAGTCCGGCAGGGTACCTTGCCAACACAAATGTTGCGCTGTTGGGATGGGATGTTGACAGTTATGGCCGGGCAGCTCTCTGGACGCGATATGTCGCCGAACAATTTGGCCTGGTGTTCCTCAAGAACTTGACGCAAAATCCGTCCACAGGCATCCCGGGATTCGAAATGTCCCTGGCGGAATCGGGCGTCTTTACGACGTTCGAAGCGACGATGATGAACTTTTTCACCGCGAACTGGATGGGCTCCAGTGGTCAGGATCCCGTGTATCGGTACAAAGGTGAAATGACCGTGCGGCCGAGTCTGAAACGGGAGTACATCAATCCGAACACCCAGCAAAAGGACACTCTGGTGCAACAGGGTGCTCAGTACATCTCTTTTTCAGCTGCACGGAATTTTCGCATTATGTTTACTCTCCCCGCCGGATTGGCTGTCCGGGCCATTGAATCGGGTCCAACTGCTCTTCGAATCCGCAATGTTTCCAGTGGTGTCGAATTTACGTCGCCGGATCTTGGGTCAACGTATTCCTCGATCGTTTTCGTCGCCATGAATACACAGCCGGTCTTGCCGGCAATCTATTCCTACTCCTCGTACGGCGAGCCGCTACATTTTCTGGTTGAGGAAGGGTATGATAGCGGAACCCCGCACAAGTTTTCACTGGACTACGCTCCGTATTTGGGATTCGGTAACAATGCAACAACTCTTGGAATGGCGGTGCGAATTCAACCGGCAGTGAAATGGAACATTCTTCGAAAAGCCCGGATGATGGTTGCATTCGATCAGGAGTTCTCAAATGGAACAGCGCTGCCGACAGACCCGAAGAATTTTGAGTTTCACGTCTGGAGAGATAGCGGCGGCAGGCCGGGCTCAGATATCATCGCATGGTTTCTTGTTAACGTGAACCGCAATGTCAGTCCGTTTGGATCATTCGTCGATATCGACCTCTCTGCATATGAGAAGAGTCTGACGAATCTTGCCGGGCCGGTCTACGTTGGGTTCAAGGAAGCTTCCGGAGACTCCGTTGGGACCTCTGTGGCTGTTGACAACTATGTGCCAGACGATTACTCTTATGTGTTCCGGGGTCCGGACTTCAGAGCTCCGGACGGCACTCCCCTACCGAACGTGTGGCAGACGATGAGAGAAGTCAGTGTGTTCAACAATCACACGTTGGATGGCTTCAATCTGATGGTCAGGGCTGTATTCGAGTACAGTGACTCGAGCGCAGCACCGCCGCTTGCCATCGGATATCTGCAGAATCCGTTGATTAGTGAATATATCGACGTCGTCGCAGCGAGTTCTGTTGAACTGAGATTGGGGAGTTTTAGCGGCACGTTGTCTCAAACGAGCGGTTCGTCGACGCTTCGGTTCAATGCGATTCCGGGGACGTCAAAAGCATTCATCGATACGACCCAGAAACTGAATGGGAGCGGGACAGTTTCCCTGAGGGTTCGGGCCGCAAAGAAATATGGTGTGTTCTATGTCGACACAACGGTAGCGTTCAACGCCCGCCTGCTCAAACAGGATGAGTCCGCTACACTTTCGACGCCCAGTGGATCACTCTCGGTTGCTTTCGAGCCAGGGGCCGTCAACAAAGCCACCTATACCACTGCCTTCGATGGTTTCAGCAATCCTCAAAGTGGTGTGGCACTCGGCTCATCCTCGACGAAAATCTTTTCACTCGGCCCATCAGACATTGCGCTGAATCGTCCGTCGTCAGTGAAGGTCTCGGGCTTGAGACTCGACGGCACCATGACGCTTGCACTGCAGAGAGATGGAAAATGGCTTGCTGTTCCATCTTCCGTCGATCCGAGAAGCGGAGACCTGACGGCGACGATCAATCGCCTTGGAGTCTTCAGTGTCATGAAAAAGAATGAAGTCGATGGCCAGGCCGATGCCATACCGTCTCAGTTTGCACTGTACCAGAATTATCCGAATCCGTTCAACCCGGCAACCAATTTCGAATTTCGGATTGGGAATTTCTCCGCCAAAGGCGGATCCGCCTCCGCCGCAGAATTTGTGACACTAAAGATATTTGATGTTCTTGGCAGAGAGATCGCCACGCTCGTGAATGATGTGCGCCCGGCTGGAGTGTACACTGTCCGTTGGGACGCCTCATCGTTCCCGAGCGGTGTGTATTTCTACCGGCTTCGTGCTGGCGATTTCGTCGAGACAAAGAAGATGGTGATGGCGAAATAGGGACAGGAGTGCCAAGCGTCACTTCTCTTCTAAATGAGCGGATGAAATCGACATCGTCATCCCGAATCGATGCTGATCGGGAACTCAACTACGAGGTCCCGAACAAAAGTCCTGCTCTCGGATTCCGCTCGTGAGCGGGATTCCATAGAGCGGAACATTTCGGGACGACACTGTCTCCATGGCACGTGTTTTCGTCAGCATCTCTGGCGATCCCTTACATCTGGTGCCAGCCGTGATTTCGACTACAGCGGAAAAGCACTATATTGATTCTGACATAACTTAAAGGCAAAATCGCGGAAATGTGGATGCAATCCCAGCCAGACACATTGTGTGCACAGGTAAGCGTTCACTGCATGCTGCGGGGCAGGGTTTTCTCGATGCCATCCTCATTCCTGATTATGGTCACGTTGATCGGCTCTGTCCTTTCTTGCACTAGTCACCGTGATGTGCGACAGCAGCAATCCTCGATCGCACGGTATCAGAGCTTAGCCCAGGAAAAGTATGGCGACGGAGTCGAGTTCGTTCATAACTCGACGAAGACTGCTGTTCTCTGTCTCAAGAAGTCGAAGCCAACCCTGCAGGTTCCTCAACAGCAGGTTGCATTTTTCGTTTTCGATCTTGCATCCGACACAGTTATATTTGAAGACAGTATTCCCAACGGCTCGGTTCAGTGGAAAGATGACTTCTCCATTGTCGTGAACATCACGCCGGGAATTGAAAAAGGCGAGGACGTATCTCCGCCGGCTCGTCACGGCTACATTTTTGATATTCGAATTCGAAAGACACGGGAACTCAACAGCACACCGGTTCAATAGTCACCAAACAGGAGATCACTCCTTGCGACGTCCGGCCCTGCAACTGGTTTTCGCAGCCTCAGTGTTCGTGATATTTGCTCTCTATGCTCCACGACCGTCGGTTCGCGCCAACGCCGGTGCAGAAGACCTTCCGCGCCCGGTTGGACTTGAGGCGAGCTACTCGAAGGAACAGGATCGCGATAAGTTTGATGCCCCAGAGGAATTTGAGCGGTTCCACCGCGACATCCGAACGCGTGATGGTGAGGCGGGCCCTGCGTACCCTTCTAATTACAGAATGATGGAGGTAGAGAAGGCGATCAGTCACAAAGTTGCCTCGTTGAACAAATATGCAGCACTTCCATGGACCGAGCGCGGGCCGGGAAATGTCGGGGGGCGTACGAGAGGCTTGATTATCGATCCTGACGATGCATCGAAGAACACGTGGTTTGCAGGGTCTGTGGGCGGTGGCATCTGGAAAACCACTGATGCCGGTGCTACGTGGGTCAACAAGACTCCGATGATTCCAAATCTTGCCACCGTGACACTTGCGATGGCTGCGTCGAACCATAGCGTGATCTACGCAGGGAGTGGAGAGGGATTTGGGAATGGTGACGCTATCCGTGGGGACGGTATCTGGAAGAGCACAAACCGTGGAGAATCATGGTCGCAGATTTCAAGCACGGCGTCAAATTCTGATTTCTCCTATGTCAACCGCGTGATCGTCGATCCGGTGAACGAGAACATTGTTTTCGCGGCGACGAACACCGGAATCTTCCGGTCAACGAACGGCGGAAGTTCGTGGTCCGCGATGTACCCAAGCTCGGCAAGAATTCAGCAGATCATTGCCAATCCTCTCAACTTCAACACCCTGTACGCAACTCGGAATTCAAACGGTGTTCTCAAGTCAACGAACCGCGGGTTGTCGTGGTCACCTACATCTGTGGGGATTGGGACTGGCCTGAGATGTGAGCTCGCCATATCTCCGGTTGATACTGCGCGTCTGTTCCTCGCCATGGAAACCAGCTCGGTGTCGGATCTCTATTTGTCTGACGACGGAGGCGCCAATTGGATGAAAGCATCTCAGGCGAGCGGAACACCCCCTGATTGGCTGAAAGACCAGGGTTGGTACGATAACGCGGTTGCCGCGCACCCGTACGACCGTGATGTCTGCTTCGTGGGCGGCGTGGATATCTACAAGATACAAATTACCGCAGGCTCTACTCAATCGTTAGGGATGCTCTCTGTATCTCAGAACAATACTTCTTCCTTTCTGAGCTTCGTCAACTGGGGTGGACCGTTTGCCGGTGGTGGTGTAGGCACCGGAAAAGATTTCTACGGGACCGCTACAGTTCCGCTGAGTCTCAATGATTCGGAATACGTCTCGGTCGAGATTCGCTTCGGCCCTGGACTGAGCCAAAAGGCTCACCGGTTTTCTTTCGGTGCAAACTTCATGTATAACTATCTCGACTACGTCACCGTTCCATTCCAGGTTTGGGATGTGAAGAACAATCGGCAGCTGATGGCATCGTTCAGAGATGGTGACTCGACCGGTACGTTCGATCTTCTCTTGTACGACGCGAACAACCTGCCACGTGAATATATCTTTGTCCATGCTCTCCCCTACGATGCTTCTGGTCCAAATGCAAACATCAGCCTGGTGGGAGGCGAGCGGTACAAGAACATTTACGCGATGTGGCCGGTTCTGACATCGGGCGCGACGTGGAATGCGAACAATCTGCCCACATCAAATCTCCGGATCGACTACGGGACCATCTTTGGACGTCCAAGAACGACAACCCAAATCACGATCTGGTACGTGACTCAGACGCTTCCGTATGTGCACGCCGATCATCACAACATTACAGTGATTCCTGTGAATCAGGCTACCCAAAGTTTCCGAATCGTAGATGCCAGCGACGGAGGGCTCGGGACGTCGAACAATGGCGGCAGCACCTGGACCAACCCAAATCTTGGCTACAATACGAGCCAGTTCTACGGAGTCGACAAGAAGCCCGGGGCCAGTCAATATATCGGTGGGACGCAGGACCAGGGAACGTGGCTCTCCCCGGTCGATCCCTCGGCGACGACCGCCTGGTCGACAAAAATCGGAGGAGACGGCTTTGCGAGTGTCTGGCACTACAAAGATGGCAACAAGTTGATGGGATCGCTCTATTATAACGACATCTATAGATCTGTGAACGACGGTACGTCGTTTTCCTCGGCTACGACTGATCTGACAGATGTTGGCAGCGGGCTGGGACCGTTCATAACTCAGATCGGAAAGTCCAACATTGATCCGGACCTCCTGTTTGTTGTCGGGAGCCTGGGTGTATGGCGATCGGATAATTTTGGTGACAACTGGACGTTGTATCGGATCTCCGCTTCCAATTGGGCATTTGGTACCGGTGCGAACGCTGAAGTCTCCGTTGCTGATCCTCAGATCGTATGGGCGGGAATACGCATGTCGAACAGCGGTACTACCGGGAAGATCCATGTCTCAACAGACGGCGGCGTGTCGTTCAGCCCGACGACCAACTACACTGGTGCTAGTCTCGGCCGCCTGTCGGGTCTCGCAACACATCCGACGCAGCCAAGGACGGCCTACGCACTTTTCTCGTTTTCGAAGTTTCCGAAGATACTTCGCACAACCGATCTTGGCCAAACCTGGCAGGATATCTCAGGGTTTGGTTCAGGGACGACCAGCACCAATGGATTCCCTGACGTGGCGACATACTCACTGCTCGTCATGCCGCACAATCCGAATGAGATCTGGGCTGGAACAGAAATCGGACTGTTCATCTCGACTAACAATGGTGCCACGTGGTCCTATGCAAATGATGTTCTTCCGGCTGTTGCGATCTGGCAGATGCGTGCCGTCGACGACGAAGTCGTGGTGGCGACACACGGACGCGGGATTTGGAGTGTGAAAATCCCTGCACTCCTGACAGCTCCTCCTCCGGTAATGACCCTCTCGCCACGGCTCAACAAGCCTGCGCAAGAACCGGATGGTTCAGTGTCTGTGAGCATGTCCCTGCGCTCGAGCTATGACTCGACACAGGTTTTCGTGAAAGGGGCAAAGTACCTGACCTTAAAAGCAAACAGTGCCGCAAAAGACACCATAGTGCCGTTCATGGTGGCCAAGGCAGAATCCCTGACGATGAGCATGGCCTCATACAAAAATGGAAAGCTCTACGTGTCGCCGGTGCGTGGTGTCAACGTGACCGTTCCACAAGCGGCGCGAGCATTCTACACAGACAATTTCAACTCCGTGAATTCGAATTTCATACCGAGCGGATTCACGCTGCAGACACCGACGGGATTCCTGAACCAGGCCTATCACACGACGCATCCGTATTCGAACAATCGAAACTACGCGTTGACTCTGAATGTGCCTGTCATTGTTCAGGCGACGAACGCATTCGTCAGGTTTGATGAGATCGTTATTGTTGAACCTGGTGAACCCGGATCGGTGTACGGGAATGACAGCTTCTACGACTACTGTGTCGTCGAAGCGACGAAGGACGGTCTGAACTGGATTCCCCTCGAGGATGGATATGATTCAAGGAGCTATCCAGATTGGCTCAATGCCTGGAACTCCAAGTTGAACGGCTCTCCGAGCCTCATCCACAAACACCAAATGAACCTTCTCGGCAAATTCAAATCTGGTGATGTCGTCAATATTCGCTTCAGAATGTATGCGGATCCAGGGACGACTGGGTGGGGCTGGATGGTCGACAACCTGGAAATTGAGGCAAACCTGGTCTCAGCGGAAAACAATGCGCAAACGGTGCCGACTCAGTTCGCTCTTGCGCAAAACTATCCCAACCCATTCAATCCCAGCACTACCATCCGGTTTGAAGTCCCGGTTGAATCGAAGGTGACGCTCACAATTTTTGATGCTCTTGGACGCCGGATGCAGACGATCGTTGACCAGGATCTGAAACCCGGTGCGTATACGCAGCGCTGGAACGCCACTTCATTTTCCAGCGGTGTGTATTACTACAGATTGGACGCAAAAGCGACCGCGGCCGGAGCCAGCGGGCATTTCAATGAGACCAAAAGGCTCGTGCTCATTAAATAGGACGAGAAGCGATCTCAAAAATACCTGACGCCCGGCTGGGCGCAGAATCGAATAGCGGGACAATCCGTCCCTGGATGGATCACTTCGAATACAATGATCGCAATGACATGATGCGTGGGACTCAGCATGAGACGATCTTCTCGCCTTCAGAGGTTTTTTGAGAGAAGTTCTACACTATTCAGGGTGCAACAAATGAAGTACATATCGCTCGTCAGTATTCTTTTGTTCCTGACGATGATTGGGTGTTCGAAGGATTCCACATCCACCGGCCCGCCACCTCCCGCTGAAAAGGATAATCTGGCTCTCGGTTGGCGGAGCTTTGAAGCGCAACGGTACGATTCGGCGGTTACGTATTTCACGAACTCATACAACGAGGCGACGACGGTGGCTCTCCGCGGCGAATCGCTCAACGGACGCGCATGGAGCTACATGTACAAACGCGACCTTGTGAAGTCAAAGGGGGATTTCGTCTTCGCAACCGGTCTGACAGGGATCACAGCAACGGTACTGAACGATGTGCGTGTAGGAAGTGCATTTGTCCTCTATTCACTCAATGATTTCTCCGGAGCGGCGTCGAATGCGGACGCCGCTCTGTCGGATAATCCCGCATACGTTTTTGCTCATGATCCGAAGGTGACATTGAAACGCGTTTGCCTTCTGATTGTGCAAAGCTATTTCGCCAACGGTCTGTTCATTCAGTCAGCAGCTCAGCTCGATATTGTCGATCCCCTCCGCGCACCACACTCCGCAGATCCTGCCATCCTTCTCGGAAACATCACTGCGGCATTGAATTCACTCTAGCGTGTGTCACGACTTCCTGCGCTGAACCGGGTCGCCTGCGCCGTTGATAGTCGCAACATTCTTTGGTATATTGATAGTTACACCGAATAACTTGTGAGGAGAGAGTTTTGGCATCAGAGGACCAGAAATCGAGTTGGGTACCAACAAATCCGCTCTACGACCCGAGCAAACCTATGCAGGTTGGGGGTCAGGCGGTCATCGAAGGTGTCATGATGCGGGCTCCTGGCTCCGTGGCGACGGCCGTCAGGCGTGCCAATGGAGATATTGTCGTGAAGCAAGAGAAGTACGCGTCCATCATTGAGAGATACAAGATCCTCAAGCTTCCTGTGCTGCGGGGAGCCGTCGGTCTCATCGACATGATGTATCTCGGCATCAGGACGCTCAACTACTCTGCCGAAATTGCCATGCTCGATGTTCAGGAGAAGGATAGCCCTCCGAGTGGAAATGGACAGAGGAAGCCCCAGTCGAAACTTGCCCTCGCCGGGACACTCCTCCTGGCGCTGGCATTGGGTGTCGCGATCTTCTTCGTGTTGCCAATCTTTGTGACAACGAAAGTTTTTCACTTTGAACAAAGTGCGTTCGAATTCAATATGGTCGCCGGACTGATCAGAATAGCCATCCTCCTCGCGTATCTCTCTGCTATCGCACTGTCGAAGGAAATCCAACGGCTGTTCCAATTCCACGGCGCTGAACATAAGACCGTTTTTGCCTTCGAGTTGACTGATCAACTCATTCCACCAAAGGTAAGTGCGCACAGCAGGTTCCATCCACGGTGCGGGACGAGCTTTCTGTTGATTGTGATGTTTGTGTCGATTATCGCCTTTGGCCTCCTCGATGCCATGACCATCGCGCTTATCGGGAAGATCACGATTGTCACCCGTCTTCTGACACATCTGCCATTTATCCCCGTTGTTGGCGGGATCTCGTACGAAGTCATCAAATTCTCCGCCAAACACACCACAACGTGGTGGGGGAGGCTACTGATCGCGCCTGGTCTCTGGCTGCAACGGGTGACCACCCGCGAACCGGACGAATCTCAGCTTGAGGTCGCCATCGTTGCATTGCGGTGCGCCCTGGGGATGGAAGACCCGGCGAAGTACATTCTGAGAGATACAGTTCTGACAGAGAGCGCCACCGTCGCATCCGGAAACTAACGATTCATCTTCAGCCATCAGAGCCCCGATTCCGTTCATAGAATATGTTCGACAAAGTTGAGAAAATGGTAGAGCGTGTGCAGGAGATCCAACAATTGCTGTCGGATCCTGCCGTCATGGCCGACCAGAGACGCTTTCGGGACCTCGGAAGAGAACTTCGTTCGCTGGAACCGATCGTTGAGGCGTATCAGAAATACAAGAAGGCGAACAACGATTACAGGGGGAGTAGGGAGCTCCTTGAATCAGTGAGTGATCCGGAGCTCAAGGCAATGGCGCAGGAGGAGTATGACACGTTGAAAGTTCAGCTTGTCGGCCTTGAGGAGAGGTTGAAGGAGCTTCTTGTTCCTGAAGATCCCAACGACACGAAGAACTTCATCATGGAAATTCGCGGTGGCACCGGCGGCGAGGAAGCTGCACTGTTTGCGTCCGACCTTCACAGAATGTACACTCGGTACGCGGAACGCAAAGGCTGGAAAGTTGAGTTGATGGACTGGAATGAGACCGGGAAGGGGGGATTCAAGGAAGTGGTGTTCGCTGTCTCGGGTGATGGAGCATACGGTTTCATGAAATTTGAAAGCGGAGTCCACCGCGTGCAGCGTGTTCCCGAAACCGAAGCACAGGGGCGTGTCCATACGTCAGCCGCGTCGGTCGTCGTGCTGCCCGAAGTCGAAGACGTGGAGATCGAGATCAACCCGGCGGACCTTCAATTTGACACCTACCGTGCGGGGGGAAAAGGCGGACAGAACGTGAACAAGGTCGAAACCGCCGTGCGGATTACGCACAAGCCTTCCGGCATCATCGTGGCGTGTCAGCAGGAGCGATCGCAATTCCAGAATCGGGAGCGGGCAATGAAAATGCTCCGCTCCAAGTTGTACGAAGCGAAAATGAATGAGCAGACCGCTTCCGTGGCAGCAACAAGAAAGTCGATGATTAAAAGTGGCGACCGGAGCGACAAGATCCGAACCTACAACTTTCCGCAGAACCGTGTGACAGACCATCGGATTGGCCTGACGCTGTACAACCTCGCGCAGATTATCGATGGTGATCTGGATGAGCTGATCGAGAAGCTTCGTGTCGCAGACAAGCAGGAGAAGTTGCAGGCGGAAGCCTGATTCAGGCTTTCCGGCGTTTTGCAGGAATTGTTCTCGTCCTACCAAAGAACCCCTTCAGCAATTCTTCACTTTCACGGTCACAGACTCCCGAAATTACGTGGACGGTGTGATTCAAACGCCTGTCGTGCGTGATGTTGTAGAGGGTGCCGCTGGCTCCTGCCTTCGGGTCGAACGATCCAAAAACCAACGTCGGGATGCGCGCGAGGACAATGGCGCCCGCGCACATCGGGCACGGTTCGAGGGTGACGTAGAGTGTGCAGTCGTCCAGTCGTCGTGATTCGAGGTGATTTGCGGCCGCGGTGATCGCGATCATTTCCGCGTGTGCCGTGGGATCCTGAAGTCGCTCGATCTGATTATGACCGCGTCCGATGATCTTGCCGTTCTGAACAACGACCGCCCCAACGGGAACCTCTTCCTGCTCGTAGGCCTTCTGTGCCTCAAGCAGTGCGTGCTTCATCCATTGTTCGTTTAGAGTCATCCTTCTTGGTGGGTGTGACAAGTTCGCCGACGGGAGAGTCGACCGTTTCGATGCCTTGTGCGTGGGCAAATTCACGGAGGGTGGCGGCAATTCGTTCGGCGCCGTTCTTTACCATGATCAGGTTCTCGAGATCCTGCTGGTTGTTCTCTGCCTTGCGAAGTGCCCGCTGAACGTAGAGAAGAATAATCGTGAGAGGATTGTTGATCTGATGCTGCAGAGTGCGGATCATCTGGTGCGTAGTGGAAAGTTGCGCGCCTTTGACTTCGAGCTCTTTTTCATGCTCGAGGCGCAATCGTTCTTGCTGGTTCAATCGGTTCCGGTACTCGATGACTTTGACCAGCACAACGGCAAGCAGCCACATCCAGATCAACGCGTCGAATCTCTCGAATGTGCTCAGTATCCCGACACTATGTGTCTTCTTGAACTCTCCGTAGAAATCCATCGTCGTAATAAAAAAATACGCGTAAATGATATACCCCGAAAGGAGAGCGGGATGTTTGATGAAGAAGTCCCTCACTGGCTTGTATATCTTATGCAGTATTCTTCTTCCGGCGAGCATGTGGAGTGCCTGAGTAGAAACCTTATTTATACCGCAATTTGCATAAAATATTTCCGGGAAGCAACGCCAATGACGTTGGCGCAAAACGGTGGGGATACGAATCGACACCTCCTGAATGTCAGATTGTTGCGAAAAAATGCGTTCTCGCGTGGGGTTGTGCTTTACGGAAGCATTTGCTAATCTCTGTGAAGCACTGATGGGACACGCACTCAACTTCAGACCTGGACGTTAGACACGCACCGTGGCATTAAAGAAATCCAACAAATTGAATAAATCGAAGAAATCAATTCTCGACGTTGTGAATGATCAATTTGAGATCGCACGGGGACAACCGCTTCCCCTTGGGGCAACAGCCGTCCGCGGGGGAATCAACTTCTCCGTGTTCTCTAAGCACGCGACCGAACTCAGTCTTGTGCTCTTCGCCCCGGATCAGATTGAGCCTCTGGCAGAATTCCCTCTTGATGCACGTTACAACAAGACGGGCGACACCTGGCACGCGTGTGTTCGTGGCGTCGACCCGGGAATCGAGTATGGTTATCGAGTTGGGATGTCTGGGAATCCAAACCCTCTTGTTCATCGATTCGATCCATCCAAGATCCTCTTGGATCCGTATGCGCATTCGCTCAGCGGTGGAGAGGGGTGGGGAAACGAACAGGCGAATCGTCGTGCGACATGGCTTCGCCGTTCGAGGGTCGTCGACCATCAGTTCAACTGGCAATTCGATCAACCGATCAACCGGCATCTGGCCGATTCGATCATCTATGAATTGCACGTACGGGGGTTCACGCAACATGCTTCATCAGGAACCCGTCATCCCGGCACGTTCCTCGGCCTCACGCGAAAAATAC
>JBGPAN010000017.1:0-19815 GCA_041480785.1 Bacteroidota bacterium
AGGAGAACACAAGAAGGAATATCAAGTGGATCATAAACGAGGGATAAATCGCGATCAGACTGTACTGTTTCCTGAAGTTGTGGATGACTATATCAGCGATGAGAATCCGGTTCGCTTCATCGATGCCTATGTTGAGAGCCTGGATGTTGAGCAGTTGGGATTTGCTCATGCAAAGACAGCAGAAACCGGTCGTCCACCATATCACCCAGGAGATCTGTTGAAGCTTTATCTGTATGGGTACCTCAACAGGATGCGTAGCAGTCGAGAATTGGAAAAAGCGACACAACGGAACGTTGAGATGATGTGGCTTTTGCGCCGATTGAGCCCGGACTTTAAGACGATTGCAGATTTTCGTAAAGACAATACAGAAGCATTGAAGAAGGTGTGCCGTGAGTTCACGTTACTCTGCAAAAAGCTAGATTTATTTGGTGGAGAATTAGTTGGAATTGACGGAAGCAAGTTCAGCGCTGTGAATCACAACAGCCGTAGTTACACGAAACAGAAATTACAGAGGCTCATAAAAGAGATCGATGAAAAGATCGAAGCATACTTTACGCGGTTAGAGAGCGCTGATACGACAGAAGGAATCACCCGAGCGACGCAGCAGCGTACGGTGTGCGAGCATATTGCTCATCTTCAAGTGCACAAAGCGGAATTGGAAGAACTGCAGAAGATGCTCATGGAATCTGGCGAGACATCACTTTCTCTGACGGATCCCGACAGTAGACTGATGACGACAGGCAAGCATGGCACGGATGTGAGCTACAACGTGCAAATAGCGGTGGATGCAAAACATAGCTTGATTGTCGCCAGTGATCTGACCAATGAAGCGAATGATCTACATCAGTTGAGCCCTATGGCAGAAGCGGCACAAGAGATCTTGGGGGTGGAGGATCTGCGTGTAACGGCAGACAAAGGGTATTACAACGAAAGACAGATTGCTGAGTGCGAGCGACACAACATCTCGTGCTATATTCCTGAGTTGGAGAAGTCGCAGAACAAAGCACTGGGACTCTATACAGACAAGGACTTTCACTATGATCCCACAAGTGATACGTACCTTTGTCCTGCACATCAGCGTCTTTCCTTTCGCTGTCAAGGCACCAAAGGAAACAAGCTGATGAGGGTCTACGAAACTGCGTGCTGCAAGGAGTGTTTGCTCCGAGCTCAGTGCACGCGCAGCAAGAGTAACAATCGTCGCATCTATCGGTGGGACCGTGAAGACATCATTGAAGCGATGCGTCGGAGGATGGAATCTCATCCAGAAGTGGTGCAGAAGCGGAAAGAGCTTGTCGAGCACCCTTTTGGTATCATCAAACACTGGATGAATCACGGTTACTTTTTGATGCGGGGAAAGAAGAAGGTTGCAGCCGAAGTGAGTATGAGTGTTTTGGTGTACAATATGAAGCGCGTGATGAACATACTCGGTGTTCCAACGCTTCTTGCGGAGCTCAGAGCGCTTTCAGCAGATGCACTCCTTTCTTCTTTCAATCATTTTGTTCGCTGGACATTCTATTGTGTGGAGGGTGCTCTGTCTTGATACGTCACACACCTTGAAACCTCAGTTTTCACACGGTCTGTCTGCGTGGGAATGGCTCCAGGTGTAATCTTTGACGGACGTGACTGAGCACGTCCCTCCATAGGCATCCCACGGAGGGTCACGCTCCGTCGTGACCGATTTGTTTCTCAGACCAATGCGTTGGTTTGTCATTTCGAATCCCGACAGCGTCGGGATGAGAAATCTTCTCTGCCGAGGTGCCCGGCACCTTCTCTTGTCAGGATCAAGATTTCTCGTCTTCGCTCCGCGGAGACTCGAAATGATAAAACGAGAAAAAGCGCTTCACCGCCGATACAATTCAGTGTTTAATCATGAAAAGTGACACCATGAACAGAATCAAAATGCTTTGCCTGATATCAATCATCGCTCTCTCCGTTCTGATCATGCTCGGCTTCCAGGGTGAGAAACCGGTCCGGCTCTTTCTCATCGGCGATTCGACCATGGCCGACAAACCACTCATTGGTACTGCTGAGCGAGGGTGGGGGCAAGTCTTTCCGCTGTTTTTTGAACGCGGTGTGGTTGTTGAAAACCATGCACGGAACGGCCGGAGCACAAAGAGCTTTACCACCGAAGGGAGATGGCAGACGGTGCTCGACAAGCTGCAACCGGGCGACTATGTGTTCATTCAATTCGGACATAATGATGCGAAGAAAGAAGATACTTCCCGCTATGCGGAGGCTCACACGGACTACAAAAGGAATCTGCTGCGGTTTGTGAATGACACCCGATCGAAAGGAGCCACTCCCATACTCCTCACACCGGTGAGTCGAAGACAATTTGACGATCACGGAACTCTGGTTGATACGCACGGCGATTATCCGGACGTTGTGAGAGAACTCGCGGCAGAGCAGAAGGTACCGCTTATCGATGTGCATCAGAGCAGTATGCAACTGATCAAAACACTCGGGCCCGATGATTCCAAGAAAGCATTTGTGTGGATCAAGCCGGATCTCTACACTGTGAATCGGGCAGGGAGACAGGACAACACACACTTCAATGAATCGGGAGCTCTCAAGATCGCCGGACTTGTTGTGGAAGGTCTGAAGAAACTCAACCTTCCACTCTCCAAACATCTCAAGCCTCTTGACGAGTCAACGATGGTCGGCCTCGGTAAGATTGTGTGCCTGGACGAGTTCTACAATAATGAGTGGCGGAACAACGCGAAGGGGAAACCCGAGCGCTACCACTATGTTTGGGAAGACACGACGAATTCCGGCTTTTCAGTGCTTGGCGACATGATCGTCAGTTTCGGAGCGTCCATCGACACTCTTTGTGAAGCTCCTACGGGTCAAAACCTCAGCCGCGCAAGCGTCTATGTCATCGTTGACCCCGATACGCCGCTCGAGACGGAACATCCAAACTACCTCGAGCAGCCTGCCATTGATGCGATTGAGAAGTGGGTGAAGAACGGCGGGGTTCTCGTGCTGATGGGAAATGATAAGGGAAATGCTGAGTTCGAGCATTTCAATCATCTTGCAGCAGGATTCGGCATACAATTCAATGAAGACAGCCGGAACAAAGTGACGGGGAATGCATACGACATGGGCAAGTTTGATTCTTTTCCTGACCATCCGTTGTTTAAGGGAGTCAGGCAGATCTACATGAAAGAAATCTCAACCCTCAAAGTGCAGAATCCGGCTACGCCCCTCTTTTCGGACAAAGGGGATGTGATCATTGCATTCGCAAAAGTTGGCAAAGGAGCGGTCTTGGCGGTTGGCGATCCGTGGCTCTATAATGAATACATCACGCACAGAAAGCTGCCGGAAGCATACGAGAATGACAAAGCCGCGGCAAACCTTTTCCGTTGGCTTCTGGAAATCTCGCAACCCGTAACAAAGTAGAAGTCTCCTCAAAAATCGTTGTGGCGTCAGGAGTTGCCTCTCCGAAGGACCCCTTTCCCGAGGGGACCACTTCGTGGCGGGCCTGACGCTGACTTAGCAGAATTGGCTTTTCAGTGTCAGGACGAAAGTCCTGACACCACCTTCGAAGCATGTCACCCCGAGATGTTCCGCTCGTGAGCGGGATTCAGAAAGCGAACATTTCGGGACGACAGTAAAATGATCAGTTTGTGTCCTCGTGTCTTCTGCCGTTTTACGGCATCCCGCTCTATTTGGTAGCATTATAGTTGCGGGAGTGGCACGACTTTTCGGCCACATCTCTAGTCAAAGGAATTCTGTGCGCGCACTCTGTCTCTTGATCTCTATCGCCGTTCTCGCCGCCGTCGAAGTCCCATTGAATGCGCAGCAGCCATCTCAGGACAGCGGCGTCTGGATTCCCGATAACGGTGACGGAACGTACAAGAACCCGGTCATCTATGCAGACTATTCTGACCCGGATGTCATTCGCGTCAATGATGACTATTATATGACGTCATCGAGCTTTGGTCATTTTCCAGGCCTGCCGATTCTTCATTCCAAAGATCTGGTCAACTGGAGAATTATCGGCCACGCTGCGCTCCAGTATCCGTATGAAGAATTCAACGAACCGCAGCACGGCATGGCAATTTGGGCTCCATCGATACGATATCACAACGGTGAATTCTTCATCTATGTCGGCGACCCTGACCGCGGCGTGTTCATGACAAAGGCGAAAAATCCCGCAGGCCCATGGGAATCGTTGCGGCTGATTCGCAAAGTAACCGGATGGATCGATCCGTGTCCGCTCTGGGACGACGATGGCAATGCATATCTCATTCATGCCTGGGCCAACAGTCGTGTCGGGATCAAGAGCATCCTTGCGGTCAACAAGATGAACAGTGATGGCACGCAGATACTCGACGAAGGAATCGTTGTGTTCGTCGGCCATACGAGCCAACCGACGATCGAGGGACCCAAGTTCTATAAGCGCAATGGCTTCTACTATATTTTCGCACCGGCAGGTGGCGTCAAAACTGGATGGCAAACCGTACTTCGTTCGAAACACGTCTTCGGTCCCTATGAGGACAAAAAAGTTCTTGAGCAGGGAAGAACAAACGTCAATGGTCCGCACCAGGGTGCATGGGTCGATACGAAGGCCGGCGAGAATTGGTTCATCCATTTTCAAGACAGATACGCGTACGGGAGAATTATTCATCTGCAGCCGATGCGATGGGAAAATGACTGGCCGGTCATGGGTGTCGACAATGACAAGAACGGGGTTGGCGAGCCGGTAGCCTCGTTCAAAAAGCCTGATGTTGGAACAACATACGCGAGCGAGGTACCGCAAACGACCGATGAGTTCAATTCCCCCAATCTTGGATTGCAGTGGCAATGGGAGGGGAACAGGCGCAATGACTGGATCTCTCTTGACGCCCGACATGGGTGGCTGCGACTCTTTGCCCAACGCCCGTCACCGAAGTACAAGAACCTCTGGAATGTTCCGAGTCTGATGCTTCAAAAATTCCCCGCCCCCGCTTTCAGCGCCACAACGAAACCGGATTGCACGTTGCTCTCACCGGCAGAGAAAACCGGACTTCTGGTCTTTGGACTTGACTATTCATATGTCGGTGTCAGAAGAACGGCGACAGGCTATACTGTTGAACAGGCGATTTGTGTGAAGGCGGACAAAGGGACGCAGGAAGAAATTGTCGCGTCTGCCGATATCGTGACTCCCGAGGTCTACTTGCGCGTGGAGGTGAAGCCGGAGAATGAAGCAGAAATCATTCCGAAAGTGCTTTGTTCGTTCAGCTACAGCGTGGATGGGAAGTCTTTTCACTCTTTAGGGAAGACCTTCACGGCGCGTGAGGGTGTATGGGTCGGAGCAAAACTTGGTGTCTTCGCGATGGCGACAGGTGGAGTGGCGAAGAGTGGCTCTACAGACATTGACTGGTTTAGGATCGACCGACTGAAGCAATAGAATGGCTCAACGGTGATCGCATGAGATCGTTCTCAAATACAAAAGGAGGATCTGAGCAATGAGAATTCAATCAAACGTTTTAGGAGTTTTCGTTTTTGTGTTTGTGGCAGTGTTGTTCTCGCGGTCCGAAGCGCAGACGCCCAGCGCTTCGGATCAGGAAATCAAAGCATATACCGCCAACCTTCCGTTCCCCATGCCGGAAGTACAAACACCTGTCTTCCCGGCGTATCAGGTGAGCATTGTGGATTTTGGTGCCGTCGCCGACAGGGAAACGATGAACACGAAGGCAATCAATGAAGCAATTCGAGCGTGTGCGAAAAAAGGTGGAGGCATGGTTGTCGTACCCGCCGGCATGTGGCTGACGGGACCAATCCGGTTTGACAATAACATCGACTTTCAAGTCGAGACTGGGGCAGTGGTTCTCTTCAGCCCGAAGTTCGAAGACTATCCGGTGCCGGCAAAAGGAAACCGCGTGACGTCGCCGATCCACGGTCAGGGTCTGACCAACATAGCGATTACCGGCAAGGGGATGTTCAACGGGAATGGTCAACACTGGCGCCCGGTCAAGAAAGAGAAGCTTACGGATCGACAGTGGAAAGAACTTGTCGGATCGGGGGGTGTTGTGACTCCCGACGGCAAGATGTGGTGGCCCTCGAAAGAAGCGATGAACGGAGACAGCTATCTTAAGAATCTTCGAACGACAAACAAGAATCCCTCAGCCGAAGATGTAGCTGGAGCACGAGAGTTTTTGCGGCCAACGATGGTGGATTTCTCCGACTGCAAAAACGTTCTCATCGATGGTCCCACATTCACCAACTCTCCGGGATGGGTACTCCATCCGACAGAGTGTGAGAATGTCATCATTCGGAACACGACCGTCATCAATAACTGGTGGGGACAGAACACCGATGCGGCGGACATCAGCGGGTGCCGCAACGTTTTGTTCTATCGAAACGTCCTAGATGCAGGCGACGACGGCATTTGCATGAAGTCCGGCGTGAGCAAAAAACGGGAGTTTGCTCTTGAAAACGTTGTCATTGCAGACTGCATCGTCTACCACGGCCATGGTGGTTTCGTCATCGGGAGCAACACAGATGGCGGTATGCGCAACATTTCTGTGAAGAACTGCACATTCATTGGCACCGATATCGGACTCCGTTTCAAATCTGCCCGTGACCGTGGAGGCAGGGTGGAGAAGATCTATGTCGATGGGATTCACATGAAGGATATCGCGACATCAGCTATCCTGTTCGACCTTTTCTATGACGGCAATGGTGACAACAATCCGGACAAGGTGCGAATGCCCTACTTCCGCGAATTTGACATCAAGAACATTGTCTGCGACGGCGCCGCTGACGCGGTCTTCGTGCGCGGGCTTTCCGATGCGCCGATTCAATCAATATCGCTCAAGAACATCTCCATTACTTCTGAACGGGCAATGACGATGGAGGATGCCGACGGATTCATACTGAACAACGTCCGTCTGAATTTCAAATCCGGACCCGTCCTCTCTGCAAAGAACGCAAAAAACATACAACTCGATCAGATCACGACAGTCTCCACACCGGACGTCTTTGTTAAAGCAAGCGGTCAACGGACAGAAAACATCCGTGTGTTGAAGGCTGATGCCTCAAAAGCAAAAAAGGATTTCGATATCGCGCCGGATGTAAAAGCTGGTGCTGTTGTCGCAAAGTAACGCTCAGGGCGGCGTATGATCCTGAGGTGTTCTGGTCATCAAGTTGAAAAGGGAGTCAAAGAGCAAGATGCGTTTTCGATACTTCTGGGTTGTCATGCTGTTTGTGACAGTTTCTTTCAATAGAGGAATTGCACAATCAACGGTGTATGTTTCCCCGACGGGAAGCGACACCAACCCCGGGACCCTCGACCAACCTTTCAAGTCGGTTTCCAAAGGACTCACCGCGATTGGCTCGAACGGTACTGTGGTGTTGCGCGGGGGAGTCTATCTTCTCGGAACCTCGAAACTCAGTCTCAGCAAGACAGCCCAGCCAAACAGTCCCATAAAACTCTGGGCCTACCCTGGCGAAACACCAGTCCTAGACTGCACAGGCAACACATCGGATGGCATCAGCATCAGCGGTAGTTACTACCATCTCAAGGGATTTGAGGTGGCGAATGCCGGGCACAACGGCATAAACATTTCTGGTAACAACAACATCATTGAGAATTGCTCCGTCCATGATAACCGAAACACTGGTCTACACCTCACCGTCTCAGGAACCGGAGTCGGCCCCTCAAATAACCTGATCGTGAATTGTGACGCGTATCGTAACTATGATCCACCGATTGGGGGCAATGCCGACGGGTTCAGCGCAAAATGGGCTATCGGACCGAACAATGTGTTTCGCGGATGCCGAGCATTCAACAACTCAGACGATGGTTGGGATCTGTGGATGGGAACAAGTCCGGTGCTCATTGAGAATTGTTATGCTTTCCGCAACGGCGTGGACAGCTGGCACTCTGGTAGTTTTGACGGTAACGGAAACGGTTTCAAGCTGGGTGGTAGTTATGTCGCCACGCCTCACGTAGTTCGCAACTGTGTCTCGTTCGACAATGCCGGGAATGGCGGGCGGGGTTTCGACGAGAACAATAACACCGCAGGCCAGACCCTCTACAATTGCACTGCGTATCGAAACCTTGGCGATAACTATCACTTCAAGAACACCGTTGTCGATTCGCAGACCCATGTCATCAAGAACTGCATCTCTTTCAATGGCGCAGTGGCGATCACGAGCGGCATTCAGGCGAAGAACAGCTGGCAGGGCTTCACTGTAACGAACGCCGATTTTGTGAGTCTCGATACATCCATGGCAACGGCTCCCAGAAACTCCGATGGAAGTCTGCCAGCAATCTTCTTCCTGCATCTCGCGCTAGGTAGTTCAATGATTGATGCGGGTGAAAACGTTGGCTTGCCATTCAACGGCAAGGCGCCCGATTTGGGTGCATTTGAAACCGGTACAGTTACGGGCATGCAAAGGGGCGAGAATTTGCCGCTTGAGTTCACGCTGGATCAAAATTTCCCCAATCCGTTTAATCCCACAACGACGATTCGGTATTGGCTTCCTTCTGCCGGACCCGTGTTGATGCGGGTCTATGACACACTCGGCCGGGAAGTTGCAGTGCTTGTGACGGCGGTGCAGTCCCCCGGAGAACATCTTGTCGAATTCGATGCGAGTACATTGACAAGCGGAATCTACTTTGCCCGACTGGCGGGGGGAACACGTACAAAGACAATCAAACTTGTTTTGACGAAATAGAAACGTCCGGGAGGTTTGCTTATGAACTCTGACAATTCAATCACACGACGTGAGTTCGTTGCCACATCCACGAAGGCTGCGGCGGGGGCTCTACTTCTTGGTCAAATGCCGACAATCATCACTGCAAAGCCCAGTTTGAAGAAAAGGCGGCTGGCGATGGTCGGCACGGGACACCGTGGAACTGGTATGTGGGGCACGAGTGTCCTCGAGTCGTATGGAGATATCGTGGAATTTGTGGGACTGTGCGATATCAATCCGGGACGCGTGGAGACGGCGAAGAAAATGCTGGGAGCCTCATGCCCAACGTTCACGAACTTCGAACAGATGATCGAGAAGACCAAGCCCGAAACGGTCATCGTGACGACGGTGGATGGTACGCATCACACGTTCATCTCCAAAGCTCTGGAAATGGGCTGCGATGTGATTACGGAGAAACCGCTGACGACGAATGAGGTGAAGCTCAGGCAAATCATCGAGGCACAAAGAAATTCAAAGAACAAGATTATTGTCGCCCATAACTACCGGTACCCGCCAACGCAAGCCAGGCTCAAAGAACTCCTGATGCAAGAGCGCATCGGGCGCTTGACCTCGGTTGATTTCCACTGGTACCTGGATGTGTACCATGGTGCCGACTACTTCCGTCGATGGCATCGCCTGAGGGAAAACTCCGGAACGCTCCTCAATCACAAAGCGTCGCATCATTTTGACCTGTTGAACTGGTGGGTCGATTCAGAACCTGAAGAGGTCCACGCCTTCGGTGCGCTTGAGTTCTATGGTAAGAATCATGAATTGCGGCACACACATTGCCGGCCGTGCCCGTTCAAAGAGAAGTGCCAGTTCTTCTTTGATATGACGAAAGACAAACGGTTGATGGAACTGTATGCAGCGAACGAACAGTACGATGGATACACACGCGATGGTTGCGTATGGAAAGAAGACATCGATATTTTCGATAAGATGGCGGTGCAGATCCGATACGCCAACAAAGTCCAGGTGAGCTACTCGCTGACGACGTATTCACCGTACGAAGGATTCCGCGTCGCGTTCAACGGCACCAAGGGCCGATTGGATTTCTGGATGCACGAGAAGCAGCCATGGCCGATGGAGAATTATGATGAAATCCACGTGACTGACAATTTTGGAAAAGCGGAGTTTATTAAGCTTCCCCGTATTGAAGCAGATCATTACGGTGGCGATCCAGTGTTGAAGGATACGATCTTCAAGAATTCGTCCGTACCGGATCCGCTGAAACGAGCAGCCAATGTAAGGGACGGAGCAATGGCGGTTCTCATCGGCGTCGCGGCGCGCAAGAGCATAGATTCCGGAAAACCTTTTCGTATTGCAGAGCTTACAGATCTTGTTCCTCAGGTACAAAAACCATATATGGAATGAGGTGACCAGTGATTCGACAAGCGCTTCTTTCATTGCTCGTTTGTTTTGGTGTGGTGGGTGCCTATGGCAACGAACGGGCACAGATCATTGTCGCCAAGGATGGCAGCGGGACCTTTCGCACAATCCAGGAGGCTCTCAACTCCATCCCGAAGAATAACGCCCGGAACATCATTATTCTCATCAAACGAGGGACGTATAACGAAAAGGTCTTTGTTGAGCGGAGTTTTGTGACCCTTGTTGGTGAGGATCGGGACAGCACGCGGATTGTGTTTGCCGAGTTGCGCGAGAATTGGGCAAAGGATCACAATAACAGCGACTGGGGATCTGCCGTCGTGAACATCGATTCGACGGTGACCGATCTGACAATCGCAAACCTGACAGTCTACAACAACTACGGCTCTCTCTATAATACGCCCAAGCATCAGTTCGCAATCAGAGGCAACGGTACGCGTATCATTATCCTCAACTGTAATGTGATTGCCGACGGCAACGACACGATCAGTCTCTGGAATCGCGACAATGGGATGTACTATCACGCCAACTGCTACTTCGAGGGATGGGTCGATTATGTTTGTCCCCGGGCGTGGTGTTACATCACCGACAGCAAATTCTACGGTCACAATCTTAGTGCGAGCATTTGGCACGACGGCTCGCACAACAAAGATCAGAAGTTCGTGATTCGCTATTCGAGCTTCGACGGAGTTCCGAGGTTCCCGCTTGGCCGTCATCACTCGGATGCGCAGATCTATTTGCTCGACTGCATCTTCTCGCGCAACATGGCTGATCGCCCCATTTATCTGCCGGTCTCTCCCAATGCAAAAGTGTGGAAATGGGGTGCCCGTCACTACTTCTATAACTGTCATCGCGAAGGAGGCGACTACGAATGGTTCAAGGACAACCTTTCGGAAGCGGACGGCGCACCGACTCAGGATCAGGTGTCAGCGAAATGGACCTTCGGAGGTAAGTGGGATCCTGAGGAAAGCATGCCGACGGTGTTGCCGTTTGTGTTTCAGCCCAGGCCGCGTGATGGATCGTACAATCATCCGACAGAGAATATGGTCGCGAAATGGGTTCCTTCGCGAAACGCGACCGCACATATAGTGTATTTTGGCAAAAGCGGCTCGCCAGAAGTTGTTGCCAGTCAGAAGGAAAACACATTCAAAATTGGCGCGCTGGAACCAAAGACAACATACTACTGGCGCATAGACGAAATTGTGGATCGAGACACTGTTCAAGGGCCGGTGTGGCATTTCACGACAAAGTAATTGTCACGCCCGCCTGCATTCAAAGAACTCTGTGAGGCGGGCCCGCCTGAGTCCTTCAGACGTCGGCGGGCGGGCAGGCAAAGACGCCAAGTCGCAAAGAGAAACGTCTGGGAAACATTGTATTAGAAAAAGGAGAGTAGGCCGTGAAAAGGAAGAGCATCCTTCTATTGCTTGTGTTTATTTGTTTAGGGATGACGATGAGCCATGCGCAACAAGTGCTCCGGTTGTGGCCGGAGGTTGCTGGAGCAGCAGACAAAGACACACCAACGTTGACGGTGTACTTGCCCGATGCAGACAAAGCAGCAGGGGCTGCGATTATCATTTGTCCTGGCGGCGCGTACAGGGGTCTCGCGAAACATGAGGGTGAAGGCTATGCACAGTTTTTGACACCGTATGGAATCACAGCGATCGTCCTGAAGTATCGCCTTGGTTCGGATGGGTACAAGTACAAGGAGATATCTGCTGATGCGGCGCGGGCAATGCGTATCGTTCGCGCTAACGCGCAGCGGTGGCATCTCAACCCGAATGCACTTGGTATTATGGGATCTTCCGCCGGAGGACATCTTGCGTCGACGCTGATGACACATTTCGACAACGGCGACCCAGCCTCGAGTGATTCCATCGAGCGCGTCAGCTCGCGACCCAATTTTGGCATCTTGTGTTACCCGGTAATCTCCATGGGTGACATTACGCACAAGGTTTCTCGCGAGCAATTTCTTGGAACCAATCCTTCGCCGGAGCTGATCACGCTCTACTCGAACGAGCTCCAGGTGACCCCCTCAACCCCGCCGTGTTTTCTCTTTCATACCTACGAAGACCAGGCCGTCAGCGTGGAGAACAGTCTCAACTTCGCCAAAGCGCTGCAGAAAAATGGTGTTCCGTTCGATCTTCACATCTATGAACACGGAAGACATGGTTTGGGTGTGGGAGATACGGCCCCGTTTGCAAACGCGCATCCGTGGACGAAAGACCTGATTGTATGGTTGAAAGGACGTGGCGCAATCAAATAGAAGGAGCGAAATGGGCGATGATGAAAACGCCGCTCACTTTTTGTTTTGGGTGAAATTTGTAGCGCAAGAACAAGAGTTCGGGTTGTTGTCACTTTTGATAATTGTAATTGCGGCAAGATCCTATTTTTCAGGTCGACTGTTTGATTTTCCTTGACATCGCCACCTGAAATATCTAATTTTGCATGAGCGATTGCGTTAACGTTAACGCAACCGGTTAAGTGAACCCCAGCACCGACTCGTCGAGCCGACCAGAACAGTAATTTCCAGTATACGTCATTCCAGAATTCTCTGGCGGCAGAACAAGAACGCACCTCAAAATCCTGGAAGCCTCCAACACATTGAACGCGTAGCAAGGTGGCCATGCGACCGTACTCCTCAACTCGCGCCGTTACACTCGTTCTGATTCTCTTGTTCTGTCCCTTCATCACACAACACATCTGTTTTGGTCAGAGCGGGTGGGACGCGGTTCCTTCGATCCTCAAGCGCATCTCTCCACCGAGCTTTCCTCAAAGAGATTTCATTGTCACATCGTTTGGTGCGGTCGGAGATGGTACAACAGATTGCAGCAATGCATTCAAGCAGGCAATTGACAAATGCGCGGTTGAGGGGGGCGGCAGGGTTGTAGTTCCGAAAGGCATCTATCTCGTCGGCGCCATTCACTTGAAGAGTAATGTGAACCTCTACGTTTCCAAAGAGGCAACGGTTCGTTTCAGCACCGATCCAAACAAATACCTCCCGGTCGTTTTCGCGCGCTGGGAAGGCATCGAGTGCATGAACTACTCTGCTCTCATCTATGCTTTCGAGCAAGAGAATATTGCGGTGACGGGGGAAGGTGTTCTCGACGGACAAGGTTCGGATGCCAACTGGTGGTCGTGGAAGGGAAACAGGCCAAACAGCGCGGGCAAACCAAATCAAAATGAGGCACGGAAGAGGCTTGTTGAGATGGGAGAAAAAGGTGTTCCGGTGAAAGACCGCCTCTTCGGGGATGGCTCCTTTCTCCGACCCAATTTCTTTCAACCGTATCGGTGTAAGAATGTGCTCGTCCATGGCGTTACGTTCAAGAACTCTCCAATGTGGTTTCTGAATCCGGAGTTGTGCACAAATGTTTCCATTGTGGGTGTGACCACCGAAGGACACGGACCCAACAACGATGGCTGTGACCCTGAATCGTGCACCGATGTCCTCATAAAGAACTGCACGTTTGACAACGGCGACGACTGTATTGCCATCAAATCCGGAAGAAACAACGACGGTCGGCGGGTCAATGTGCCCAGCGAGAATATCGTGATCCAGGGTTGCACAATGAAAGATGGCCATGGAGGCGTCGTCATCGGAAGCGAAGTCAGTGGCAGTGTTCGAAATGTGTACGCCGAGGATTGTTCGATGAACAGCCCAAACCTCGACAGGGCACTCCGCATCAAGACAAACGCTGTTCGCGGTGGTGTCATCGAGAATGTTTTTATGCGGAATGTGAAAGTGGGCCAGGTCGCTGAGGCAGTCCTCAAAATCGATTTCTATTATGAAGAAGGGGACAAGGGACCACTTACACCAATCGTCCGAAATGTTGAAATGAAGAATGTGGAATCAGGCAAGAGTCAATTTGGCATCTGGATCCGTGCTTATGACCGCTCGCCGGCGACGAACGTCTCGGTAAAACACTGCACATTCAAAAACGTCGCAGAGCCGAGCGTTCTTGATAATGTCAAAGACCTGAGTCTGATCGACGTGCAAACGATCTACCAATCGGATGCAAAGAAATCAAAATAGATGTTTCGCAGATTGTATATGTAATACAATGTATCAGCAAAGAGACAGATTTTCAAGTTGACCGCTTGTTTGAAAATGGCTAAAGCCCATTGGGGTTTTGTGGTTTCTTTTTGATCCCCTGACCTGGCCGCCTTCGTCCTTCGGACTACGGCGGGTAAAAAGGTCAGGGTCAGGCCACGTCCTTCAGGGCGTGGCCACAAATCTCTACCAATATTCTTGGGGGTTTTAACCCCTTCCGAAAAGACGTCAACTTGAGTCAGATTATCAAGTGAAAGGAAGCTCAAATGACACAGTGCACACTGAGAAGGAATGCGGGCGTATTTCTATCTGTCGCCGTCGTAATGGTTCTGGCGCTAAGCACTCTCTCGGCGCAGACCGCAGGAAAGATCTCGGGGAAGATCACGGATCTGGAGACAGGTGAACCGCTCGTCGGCTGCAATGTCGTGGTCGTCGGGACGATGATGGGGGCATCAACGGATCCGGACGGCACGTTTTTCATCATCAATGTGCCGCCGGGGAAATTCGATGTTGAGGCTTCTCTTCTAGGGTATCAGAAGGTTGTGCAGCGGGAGGTGATTGTCAATTCGGGCAGGACCACAACGGTGAACTTCAAGCTGAAGTCGTCAGCGCTGCTTCAGCAAGAGGTAGTGATTCAGGCGACGCGGCCTGATGTACAGCCTGAGAAAACGTCCACCAGCACCGTGGTTCGTCCAGAGGATATCCAAAGTCTTGCCGGCATGAGGGACATTGGGGATGTCATTGGACTGGCAGCTGATGTGACGGATGGACACTTCCGCGGTGGTCGCGCCAACGAAGAATACTATATGCTTCAGGGTATGGGCATCGTCAATCCGTATGACGCGAGCGCTGCGTTCAGGCCCATTCTGAGCGCCGTTGAGGAAATCGAGGTCATCACCAGCGGATTCGGCGCCCAATACGGAAACGCGCAGTCTGGGATTGTGAATATCACCATGAAGGAAGGGAAGCCGGACAAGTGGACTTCAAGGTTTGAGGTCCGCGCACGTGCACCCGGTCTCAAGTACTTCGGTCCGAGCGTCTACGACCAAAACTCGCAACCGTACCTGCAGAAACTCGCCGATCCGAACTTTTGGAAATACGGCGATGCAACAACCGGCAACAAAGCAATTGTCGGATGGACCCCCACAACCTATGGAGGGGATTCGACGGTGATGCTCCAATTTTCGCAGGCACTCTGGAAAAGCGCGTCGTCGAGAGATCTGAACAGTAAATACTGGACGTCGCAGATCGACTACACCGTCGAAGGTGCGTCCGGCGGTCCACTCGCCCCTGGTGTAACGATGTTTCTTGCGCTTCGGTCAAACATCGAAAATTCCATAGTGCCCACGGAAGAGCCGAACAAACAATATCAGTTGATGGGGAATGTTGCGTTCGATCTGGGTGCAGGCGCTGCGCTGAGATTGAGTGGCGGCTATCAATTCGAATCCGACAATATCTTGGGTGGTGGCACCGGGTTCTATCAGTGGATGTGGGATCGGATTCTCGGAATATCATATCAAGAGAGAACCAATGCTCAACTGGGCGCTCGGTTTACTCAGGCGATCAGTCCACGAACATTCTATGAAATCAAGCTGAACATGCTGGGGACAACCAACAGGCTCGGCACGTCCCCGTACTTCGATGTCATTACCGATGCAGTCAGAGGTATGGAGACGGGAACTGCCATCATAACACGGGCCATGAACTTCTTGTACTACCTGAACCCGACGGGAAAAACGTTTTTCTATCTCGGTAACAATCTCAGCAATTTCAACGACGAACGAACCATCACAGCTTCACTCGATGCATCGTTCACAAGTCAGGTCACAAATTCCCACCTTGTGAACGCCGGCATTCAAGGAAACTATTACCGGCTGAATGTCAACGACATCGGGAGTATCGCCTCCAAGGGAAGCATCAGCGTGAAGAAGTTTTCAGGCGAACCATATGAACTGGCATTGTATGCCCAGGACAAAATGGAATTCGAAGGCATGATTGCCAATGTTGGGCTCCGATGGGATATGTGGAATTCCAACAACTACTATTACTTCGACCAATTTGATCCGTTTGTCGTCCGCGATTCTCTCGGTAATCCCACACTGAATTACAGTGCGGATCTTGCCCCGAAGGTGAAGGCGAAGCCCATCGCGCGGTTACAGCCGAGGGTTGGCGTCTCATTTCCCGTGTCGACATCGACTGTATTCCACCTGAACTACGGGACGTTCATGCAGCGGCCGTCGTTCCAGAATGTGCTCGGGACAACGCAAAAGATGCCGCCTCCGCCTTCTGCTCCTTCGGTCAGCAGTCTGGGCAACCCAAGACTCAATCCCCAGGTGACAAACCAATATGATATCGGCGTGATGCAGGGATTGGGGCAGGGGTTCACCCTGGATATCAGCGGATACTATAAAGATATCAAGGATCTTATCGATCAGGCAGTCTTCACGAATCTCTCCACCGGGACGAGCTATTTCTCGTACTTCAATCGAGACTATGCGGATGTGAGAGGTTTCCGCATATCGCTTGCCAACAGGAGGGGTCCTCTTACGGGATCGATCAACTATCAGTTTGGTGTGGCGACGGGGAAGAGCTCTTCAGCATCGAATGCGCCTGTGGCGATTACCAAAGACTTGTCGGGAAATATTTCGACGGATGCTGTATCGAAAGTCCCCGTCAAAGATGTTCTCCTGAATTTTGATCGGACACATAATCTCATCGTCAACCTTGCCTACATGACCCAGGACCAGTTTGGCCCGCAACTGCTGGGGGGCTATCCACTTGCCAATATCGTCGTTTCCGCGAATTCATTTGCGAGAAGCGGTCGGCCCTATACGTCGCCAGACAATGCAAACGACGTGAACGGCCTCCGGTCACCTGCTGAATACAATACCAACATCAGGATTTCCAAGGCGATCAAAAATTTCTTTGGGGGCCCGGCAACATTCTACGTGGAGATCTTTAATGTCTTCGACAACAAGATTTACAACTACAACTATCTCTTTAGCACGGCCAATAAGATCGACCAGAATGCTGCGACGTCGTCGTACACACACCACGCATTCAATGATCCGGCTCAAGGTGTTCTCTACTGGGATGATCAGAATACTGGCAACGCATATGCGGGGGACCACTCGTTCATGCTGTACGACAATTCCCCGCGGTCATTCTATATTGGTCTTTCCCTTGAATTTTGAAAAAACACAAAACTATTATGCAGGAATCTAAAATGAAACAACTAACAGTTCTTCTCCTCATGGTGGGTGTGTTGTCGTCTGTGGCATTGTCGCAGCGTGACTTCAAGACGCACACGCGCAGCATGCTTCGACAGACGATCTATAACACCGGAGAAACAGGCAGAGCGCTTGAAGCGAGCAATTCGACAACCATCGGATTGCCGGAGGGGACCTCTTCCATGGAATGGCCGCCCAACTCACGGCAGACGCTGAACCAAATTATCTATTGGGGACATCAGAATTCCTTTGGCGGCGGTCTACTGTTCCAGGCGAAAATCAACGGAACGTATGTGGCGAAAGCCTGCGGCGGAATCACGGATGGATCTGGCAACGCTACGACGATTGCCGGCATCTACGTTCTTCCCGGAAGCATTACGCGAACGGAAAACTATCCGGTGCTGGCCGACGGTTCGCTCAATACCGCATACAATCCCAATGAAGCCGAGGAGATCATCGTATCAAAGTACAACACCACAGCTCCCATGAATCTCTCGATTACGCAAACCAGCAGGGCGTGGAGCTTCCCGGGGTACGATGCCTTCATCATCATCGAATACGATATCGTCAACAATGACCCCGTTTATGATTACACCGATGGAATGGTGATGTTCGAGAATGCAATTGCCCCATCGGCGTTTGGCTTACAGCGAAGATACGGACTCTGGAACGAGTCAGCGAACACCACACGTTCGAGGGAGGTCTATGCACGCTATAATTTTACGCGCTACTTGACCTATGTGCACGGCAGAGATGGATTCCCCGATCCGACGTATTTCAACCTCTGGTCGGGCGATGGAAACCGAGGCGGGTTAAACGGCCCGCAGGCCGTTGGTTTTATGGTGCTCCATTATGATTACGACCATCTGCAGTTGAGGGGCCAGACATCGTACACGCTCAGCGATTCAGCTCGGGTATGGGATGCAAACGGCAAGTTCCTGCAGCCATACTGCTCTCAAGTGATTCCTAACAGGAACGTGGATCTCAGTGCATCCCGCGCCATTTCCTACGGATTGACCCTGTCATCCCGTACCTACTCGGGGTTTGATTTCAAATCGACGACGGCGACACCGAAGACAGATTCCACATATTGGGCGACGTATTATTCACCCTCCAAGGCGACGGATGCGGCGACGAATCTGACTCTCATGAATTATTGGCAAGGACGGCCAAAACCAAGATCGTTGGGTTCCGGCAACTATTCGCAGACAACGCTGCACTACACTTCGTTTGGGCCGTATGTCTTCGCGAAAGGTCAACATATCAAATTCTCTGTTGCGGAGGTTGTCGGTTATGGTTCCGGTGTGGCGGCAGATACGGTTATGAGGGATGCCGGTGGTGCCTTCAGCTCCTCCCACCAGTACTATGAGCCCGTCACAAGCTGGTATGATTCGATGAGTTATCCCGGACTGTCAGGAATCGCGGGCGTGAGTTACATGGGCAGCGCCTACTTGAAAAACAATGCCCACAAATTGCCGTGGTTTGTAGCGGGAAAAATCTCAAGCGCAGACCCGTCACCGGTCATCTCGATGCGTGATGTTGCTGACCGCGCAATTCAGATGTATACCGGCGGCGACTTAGTCAACTACAACAAGATTCAGTTCAAGCCGGAAAACACGCTCGAGACCGGCGCCTACAGTACGACCAAGACGTACATCCCAATCCCCGCACCGGCGCTGTTCGTGTATGACGCAGCGGATGTCAAGAACAAGCTTGTGTGGGGACCGCAGGTCGAAGGATTTATCAACCTTCCCAGTGTGCAATCTGCGAAAGCCTCCGGGCGACTCAAAGCGGGTCTGAGCCACTATATCGTCCTCAAATCCGCCGAAGGCTTGGGACCGTGGCTCCGGGTCGATAGCGTCAGCATTCGCGATCCTCGCTACTACAACAAAGATTCCGAATATCCCAATCAATATGTCTATCGTGATTTGACGAGTCTCCTGAGCGAGAACTACTACTATGCCTTAATCTCAGTTGACTCACTCGGAGGCAAGAGTGGAATGACCAATATCACGTACCATCCGACGCAGAAGGGGGCTGTTGCGCAATTGGGAGGCAAGCTCTACGTCGCTCCTAATCCCCTCATTCTCTCCAGCAATTTTGGAGGGTCGACCAGAGAAGGAGATATCAAAGACAAGATCGGTTTCTATGGATTGCCGAAACGGTCGACGATCCGGGTATTCTCGTACAGCGGACAGCTGGTTGGTACGGTTGAACACAACTCAAATACGTACTCTCACGAGTGGTTCCAGATCTCCCGCAACAGCCAGCGCATTGCATCAGGCGTGTATTTCTATATCGTCGAAGATCTTGACCAGGGTACACGGGCGACAGGAAAATTCGTCATTATTCATTAAAGGATATGAGAACAATGAAGAACATTACTCGATATCTCTTGCCGTTTTTTGCGATCCTGTTGTTCTCATCGAGTGCGCTTTCGCAAAAAGTCGGCAGCACCTCCATGCA